>JAQVRG010000194.1 GCA_028701165.1 Eubacteriales bacterium
CGAACATTGCAGATTATAACACGCCGTTTCCCGGATTGCAAGGCTTTTTCTAAGATATTTTCCGGATATTTTCCGGTATTTTCCGGAGATTTTGCAAATCGATCCATGCGTGTTCCCTGCGTACTTTTTGCACATACTAGAAAAAAAGCATGGGAGGCGCATCTATGGCTTCAAGCGTATATACGGATCTTGCGGCCGAGGCGCGGGAGCTCAATCCCGAACAGGCCGGCATACACGAAGAAACCTTACAGCAGGGAGATATTCTCGTCACGCGCATCCGCGTGGAAACAGCCGAAGCGGCCGAGGCGCTGCATAAGCCCATCGGCCGCTATATCACGCTGGACGTGCCCAAGCTGTGCGAACGTCCGCTTCCGCTTTTTGCGCAAACCAGCAAAGCGCTCGCCCAAGAACTGCAAAAGCTGATTACGCCGCTTGACGCCTCGGCGACCGTGCTGACGGTGGGCTTGGGCAATCGCACCATCACGCCCGACGCGCTGGGATCCCGCGTCATCGACCGCGTCTATGTGACGCGCCATGTCGCCCAATACCTGCCCGACGCTTTTTCCGCGCCCGTCCGCGCCGTCTGCGCCGTCGCGCCGGGGGTGCTCGGCGTAACGGGCGTGGAGACCGCGGAGGTCGTGCGCGGCGTGGCGGAGCACGTCAAGCCTTCTTTAATCCTTGTGATCGATTCTCTCGCCTCCCGCCGCACTGCCCGCATCAGCACCACCATACAGCTTACGGATACCGGCATCCAGCCGGGAAGCGGCGTTGGCAACGCGCGCGCCGCCTTTACGCGGGAGGCGTTTGACGTACCTGTGATCGCCATCGGCGTTCCTATGGTCGTGTACGCAAGCACCATCGCGCAGGATACGCTTTCGCTGCTTGCGGATAAGATGGGCTTTGCGCAAAAGGAGGAGGAGCTTCGCGCGCTAGCCGAAAAGATCGCCGAGGAAAGCTTCGGCCCTTTGATCGTGACGCCCAAAGATATCGACGCCATCGTTACGGACATGTCCAGCATCGTCGCCGACGGCGTCAACATGGCGCTCTTCGGCGCTTCCTACGAACAGGTGCGCATGCTCATCGCATAACAAACCCGCCCCTCTCATAGATATGTCTAATGGGAGGGCTTGTCATACATGTTGCAAAAGCGAACGCGCCCGCAGCGCGGCGTCCGGGCGAAGCGTTCCCGCGCGCCGCTGCTGCTCATGCTGCTCTGCGGCTGTTTTTTGCTGCTGCAAGGCAGGCTGTACGGCCTTACGCCAAGCCTGTACCGCGGCGTATTGGGCGCGCAGCTCCCGCTTGTTTACAGTGTGCAGCCCACCCCCACGCCGACGCCCGTGCCGCCGGTACAGGCGGACATCGACGAGGGCGTGGGCGAAAGCTTCCGCATGGAGCTTGTCCGCATCCAGCGCAGGGAGCATGTGGATCTCTCCGGTGAAACGCCGCGTATTTTAGTCTACCACACGCACGCTACGGAGGCCTACAGCCAGACGCCCGCATCCATGTATGAGGAAAGCGGCGCATGGCGCACAGCGGAAGCCGAAAAAAGCGTGCTGGCGGTAGGCGAACGCCTTGCGTCACAGCTTCGTGACGTATACGGCCTTAGCGTCATCCATGATACGACCAACCACGAGCCCCCCAAGCTTGCCACCTCTTATTCCCGCTCCGTGGAAACGATGCTCGCGTACCAAACGCAATATCCCTCCATCAGCATGTTTATCGACGTCCATCGGGACGCTTACGGCTCCGACGAGGGCAAAACGGACTATCTTATCATCGACGGCAAGGAAGTCGCGCGCGTCATGTTCGTCGTCGGCACAGGCGAGGGCGCTACGGGCAGCGGCTTTGCCCAGATGCCGGATTTTGAATCCAACTATGCGCTCGCCGCCGCCGTAAGCGAAAAGCTGCAGGGCTTCGACGCGCGGCTTGCCCGCGATATCCGCGTCAAAACAGGGCGCTATAACCAGCATGTCAGCGATCAATGCCTGCTCGCGGAGGTCGGGCACAATATGAACACGCTGGAGCAGGCGCTCAACGCCGCCGATTATCTCGCGGCCGCCATCGCGGACGTAGCCGGCGTAAAAAAAGCGCCGCGGGGCGCGGATTGGGTTCCATAACGCACATCAAATGTGGTATACTTTTTATGATTTGAAAATTTAACCCGCATCGGAGGTATACCATGAAGAACCTGCCCTTTTCCAAGGATACGCTCATGCGCATCACGGACGCGTTTCCCACCCCCTTCCACCTCTATGACGAAGAAGCGCTCCGCGCCCGCGTCCGCGCGCTGCGGCAGGCGTTTCAATGGAACGAGGGCTATCGTGAATACTACGCCGTGAAGGCCTGCCCCAACCCCGTGATCCTCTCCATCCTGCGGGACGAAGGTTGCGGGCTGGACTGCTCCTCCTATACGGAGCTGATGCTCGCGGACGCTATAAACGTACGGGACGAGGGGATCATGTTTTCCTCCAACGATACGCCCGCCGAGGAATACCGCTACGCAAGACGCCTTGGCGCTTATATCAATTTGGACGACGTGACGCATATCGACTTTTTAGCCGCGAACGGCGGCATACCCGAGACCGTTTGCTGCCGCTTCAATCCCGGCGGCGACTGGTCGCTTTCCAACGCCATCATGGACGATCCCAAGGACGCGAAGTACGGCTTTACGCGCGCGCAGCTTTCCGACGGCTTCAAGCGCCTGCAAGCGCTTGGCGCCAAACATTTCGGTCTGCACGCCTTTCTCGTTTCCAACGCCATGGATCCGGACTATTATCCCGCGCTTGCCAAGCTCCTTTTTGATACCGCGCGCGCCCTGCACGAGGAGACGGGGGCGGATATCGCGTTTGTCAATCTTTCGGGCGGCGTGGGCATCCCTTACCTTCCCGACGCGCCCGAAGCGGATATCGCGGCCATCGGCAAGGGCGTCGAAAAGGCGTACCACGCGGCGTTTGACGGCACCGCGCTGCACCCAAGCCTCTTTACGGAGCTTGGCCGCTATGTGACGGGGCCTATAGGCTATCTCGTTACAAGGGTCATGCACGAAAAGCGTATCTACAAGCATTTTATCGGCGTGGACGCCTGCGCCGCCGATCTGATGCGCCCCGCCATGTACGGCGCGTACCATCACATTACCGTTATGGGTAAAGAAAACGCCCCCTGTGACCATGTGTACGACGTCACGGGCGCGCTCTGCGAGAACAACGACAAATTCGCCATCGACCGCCGTCTTCCCCAAATCGACATGGGCGATCTCTTGGTGATCCACGATACGGGCGCCCACGGCCATTCCATGGGCTACAACTACAACGGCAAGCTTAGGAGCGCCGAGCTGCTTTTGCAAAAGGACGGCAATGCGCGCATGATCCGCCGCGCCGAGACGCCCGCCGACTATTTTGCAACGCTCGACATACTGGGATTGGACAAGCTGCGTTAACGTCTATTCCGCGTCCGATAGCCGCGCGTTGATAGCCTTGACCGCCGCCGCGTCAAGCTTGATTTCCTGCCGGTCATACGTCAACAGGCCGTTGCATTCGCCCTCCACATCGCTTAGCTGCGTGTAGACGGCGGCCGCAAGGCCTTTTTCTTTGGCGGGCAATATCTCTTTTTCATAAAGCTTGGCATAGGCGCGCGTCAGCTCCTCCTTGGAGGCGCAGGCCTTATAACCGAAGGATTTTTCCGAGGGCATATGCCCCGGCATCGGATATTTATAGCCGCCGAATTCGCTTAAAAGCACCGCGCGCTTGCGCGCGTCCGGCGCAAAGGCGTAGGGCTTAAAGTAAACGTGCAGGCTTTTCACTTCGCCCACGCCCTGATCGTGCCAGCCGCTTGCGTGATCGACGATACGGGTGGGATCAAGCCTTGTAAGCGTTTCGTATACGTCCGCCGCGTCAAACTGTCCCCAGCCCTCGTTAA
>JAQVRG010000008.1 GCA_028701165.1 Eubacteriales bacterium
GTGGGCTCCGTATTCCGGGTGGAGCTGACTGTGGGCCGCGTCGAGCAACCGCAGGAAGCCGGACTGTACGACTTTTCGGGTGTTCATGCGCTTATCGTGGATGACGATAGGAGCACCTGCGACTATATTAAGCTCCTCTTTGACCGCTGCGGCGCAAGGAGCGAGACGGTGAATTCAGGCACGGAGGCAATTTCGGCGTTCGGGGAATCGCTTGAGCGAAACGACCTCTTCACACTCTGTCTGGTGGACTGGCGTATGCCCGGGATGGATGGTATTACCACAGTCAAGGAGATACGGACTATTGCGGGCAACGACGTTCCCATCATCATCACAGCCTATGACTACTCAGAGATCGCCGACAAGGTGAGGGACGTTGGCGTGACCATGTTCTTGGAAAAGCCCTTGTTCCAGTCCTCCCTGTTCGATCTGCTGGCCACCGTCTGCGGCGCGAGCAAATCGCAAAGCACCATAAAACACAGCGCGGTCAGCTTTGAGGGCGCACGGGTGCTGCTGGCCGAGGATAATCAAATGAATATGGAGGTCGCAAGGCGCATACTGGAATCCACGGGGTTGAGAGTAGACAGCGCTTGGAATGGTCGGGCGGCTGTTTGCATGTTCGACAAGGCGCCGGCCGGAACCTATCAGGCGATCCTGATGGACGTGCATATGCCGGAGATGGACGGCTATCAAGCCACCCGCGCCATACGCGCTTCCGCGCATCCGGAGGGTGCGACCATCCCCATCATAGCCATGACGGCCGACGCCTTCACCGAAAACGTGGCCGAGGCCTACGCCGCCGGCATGAACGGCCACATCGCCAAGCCGATCGACGTCGAGCTTCTGTTCAAGAGTCTGCGGGAATACATACCAAGCTAATGAAAAGGCGCGGTATGTTTACAAGAATAATGGCAGTTATACCCTTACGCTTAAGAACGCGGGTATATCCTTCGTCGCGCCCAGAGGCATTAAGGCGCTAATGGACATAACGCTAAAGCTTTTGGGAGATAACGCAATTGCTGTCTAAGTACAGAAAGAGATGTATAGGGCCTCTTTTGCAGCGCAGGCAATAATCTGACGATTCCGGGTGGCGCCTTCAATAAAAAAGCCTTTATTTTACTGAGAAAAGCCAGTAAATTAAAGGTTTTTATTTCTGCTTAAAGACGAGAATCGCCAATCTGTGACTTTGCATGACAAAAGCGGTCTCTTCACCGTATAGTAGAAGCCTTTAGCATAATTACCTTGAAAAATTGATAGGGGTATCAACGGATTTATCGATATTGAACAAGTCGCAGCCATGACAATCTTAAAAGCCGGTCACTGTTTCGCTTTACGTTTAAACAACAGCTTTATACCCGAATAGATGATGAAACAGCCAACGAATATGTTCAAAAGCTTCATGGCGCTCTCGGACAGGAAGCCGCTGATCAGTGTACCCAGTATGGCTATCAGGGAAAGGAAAAAAACCGTAGCCAAAACGCATCCGGCGCCGAACCACCGAAGCTGTATCCTATTATAATGATTATCGATGATTTGCGTCGTAAAGACGCCGCTCCAGAAAATGATCGTCAACGGATTGGAAAGCGTAAGAAGTAAACCGCGAAGAAAGAATCCCTGCCGATTATCCTGTGGAAATAAGGAGATGTCCGGCAGTATGGATACGCCCAGAGCGCCGCATACCATATTCAATCCAAACAGTACAAGGACGAGTGCCCCGATGATCCTCACGGGCAACTGAACGCTTTCCTTTTCCATTAACGCGCTGACGCCCAGCGCCGAGAGCAGAATATACAGCATATCGGCAAGCGTAATGGCAGCGACCAGCGTCATGCCTGTCAAGAGCCCGTGCGCTGCGGATCTATTGAACACCAGCAGGCACATAGGGCCTACAGCAAGCTGCAGCAGCATCCCAAATGTAAAACCTTTTCGTAACATATCGCGCTTTCAAAATTCGAGTTATACGATGATAGTAAATTCCAGCCGGCAATATGTCAAGAATTGCCGTCAGTAAACACAGAATCACGCTCAACTTCCGTCCCAATGACCTTCTTGATACATTGGGCGCGGCTTTGTACATTCAGCTTTCTGTATATGTTTCCCGCGTGAGCCTTTGCGGTTCTTAAGGATATCCCCAGCTCCTCGGAAATCTCCTGATTCGTGCGGGCGCTGACGAGCAGCCGGAGCACTTTTTTCTCCGCGGGCGTGAGAAATTCCAGCAGTTCGGGCGTGGCCGGGATCATAGAGCTTCTGACCGCCTCATTGGTCAGCGCGAGGAGCTTTCTGGCGTAGGGGAGCAGGCGACCCAGCTTTCTGTCGCCGGAAACATAAGCCGCGAGTATCGCCGCCATGGGAGCCAGTTCGTCCACAAAGCTTCGGACATAGCCCTCTGCCTCGCCGATGGAGAGCGCCTTTTCCAGATATTCCGCGGCTACCTCGTTTTCCAGCTCGTTGTGCGCGGTGATAGCCAGCAGGTTGAGGATTTCCACGGTGCTGTGGCTGCGTTTCAATCCCTCCGCATAGCCGGCGAGCCGGTTGAGCAGCAGCTTTGCGTCATCATAACGCTTCCGGTGGATGTATCCTAACTTAGTAAAGTCTGTGGTAAAGAACTGCGCGGAAACGAAGCGGGGACGCGACAGTATGCTTTATGCTTTGTCTTTTTACTCGCGGAAGGAGCTTTGCCGCTTGACGGGACAGGGATATTGGTGTCTTTATGACGCCATCGTTGCGGATAAGCCATATCGTATTACCTGCCCCGCTCTTCTGCTTTGCGGAAAACAGGATAAAGCAGGCTATACAAGGCGGTTTAACGAACGCTGGAGTAAAAAGACGGGGATCAAACTTGCTTGGATAGACGCAGCGGGGCACAACTCCAATCTGGATAATCCGGATGCCGTGAACCGGCAAATCGCCGACTTTTTGTTGACACTATAGCGGTTGCGGTTTACGATCTTTACAAGGAGGACGATTGCTATGAAACCGTATGGAAAAAAGATGATCGCGCCAATCGTCATCAGTTGTCTTGTGATAGGCCATTGCGTAGTATACGGCGTTTTGATTCTTACACAGGAAATGCCGTTCATACTGAAAATCATCGGCGCGGTGATCGCGGCAGCTTTAATCGGAACTATGATTTTTGTTCTGCTTGAAAGAATAAAAGAAATCAGAAAGGGTGAAGAAGATGATCTTAGTCAATACTGATTACATCACGGGAAAAAACCTCGAAATGCTGGGACTGGTAAAGGGCAGCACGATACAGTCGGTTAACGTTGGCCGGGATATTACGCAGTCGCTAAAAACGTTGGTCGGCGGCGAACTGAAAACGTATAACGAGATGATGAACAACGCAAGAGCGATCGCAACCAAACGTATGGTTGAAGATGCTGAAAGCTTAGGCGCGGACGCCGTTGTGAATGTCCGCTATGCTTCGTCGGCTGTTATGCAGAGCGCCGCGGAGGTTATTGCGTACGGCACGGCGGTGAAATTCATATAAGAAAAACAGAGGAATCCGGGCTGCGCTTTTCCAAGACATAGCGGCCGCCCTTTAGCAAGGTGAAGCCGCAGGAAAGCAGCGTGTTTTTTGAAGCGGCGTTATCTGTGTCGATATCGGCGGTGATGCGCCGCGCGTCGGGAATGGAGAAAATCCTGTCCGTCAGCAGAGAAAGCATCTGTTTGCCCAGCCCCCGCCCGAGCAGCGACGCCTCGCCGATCAGATAGTCCACGCCGTACGCGCCCGAAAGCGGCAGCGAGCCGAAATCCTCGCCTTTGCTGTCACTGCATAAATAGTACAGGCAAAGGCCGATCGGGCGGCCTTCATACAAAACGATCAGATAGGTAATCCACCGAAAATCTTGTTTATATGCTTTGATCTCGTTTATCCAGTCGTCGATTGTAACGCCCAAACGCGGTATTGCGTACCATCTTTCCACGTGCGCCTGATGCAGCCAGCGTTCTACCAGCGGGATATCGTCGTCGGTGAGCGAACGAAACTTCAGCATGCTTATTCCCCTTAATCCTCAAAAAAAGCAGTCGTATACGTCCGGCGGAACGCTTCGTTTCGGGAACACGAAGCCGCTTTCGTTCCGGACGGTTTTCTGATCGGCCGATGGCCGTCTTTCAAATGGCGGACGCCTTATTATAGCACGGAGCGGACGTTTGCGGGAAGAATGTTGGGACGGTGCAGCGTTTATAGGCGCATGCGAATCGGGTGATGTTCACAAAGGACGGGCGCATGGGTAACGCGTGTTGCTATCATGCGCCTGCCGTCGTTTTTGCGCGAAATCGTGCGAACGCGTTTTATCATCCTCACGGGAACCGTCGCATGGACACAGGAGATGAAACGGGCTTTCATATCTGACGGCTCATTTCGCATCCCCGTCTATTTTCTATACGTTGCTTTGTAAACCTTGCAGCTTATGAACCCGATTAGCGCGTTTACCACGATCAAAAGCGCAGACAGCATCACGATGTTTCCGTCGATCTGCACGGTTGCGTCCACGATGCGCACAACAAATCTGGAAGCGATCAGCATAACGATGATCGTTGCAATAATATAAAGTTTTTTTCTCACTCGATTCGCACCCCGCAGCTCTATAGGATCGTCGATCCTCCTATACGTCAATAGCATTGTAGCATATCCAAAACGGAATAAATAGCGGGATGTGCGGCGCCGCCGCCATTCGGCAGGAATAAGCGGGTTCGCCCTCAAAACGCGCGAGCGCGCATGCGTATGCGCGGCTTCGGCGCGTTGAGAAGGTTCGTGACGGCTATTGCGCCGCCGTTACACGCGTGCGGCGCTCTCTGCGGCGGCGTTGAAGGACAAACAGCGCCGCTGCAATGATAAAGCCGCATAAGTCGGTTTCCCACCCGGGAATGATCATCAGCAGTCCGGCAAGCGCGAGAAGCACGCATTCATACCAGCGGCAGGAATCCTGAAAATAGGCGGTCAACCCGCCGGAAAGCGCGTACATGCCAAGCAGGGCTGTGCATACGTTAAATACGATTGTGTACCAAGCGGCGTCGATCATGAGCATGGAGGGATCCATCATGAAGATATAGGGTACCACAAAGGCGCCGATAGCAAGGCGCGTCGCGGTAATGCCTGTTTTCATAGGGTCGGATTTTGCTATGGCGGAGCCGGCCATGGCAGCAAGCGCCACAGGCGGCGTAATGTCCGCGACGATGCCGAAATAGAACACGAAAAGATGCGCGCTCATGATGATCGCCATGGGGGCGTCAACGCCCGTGGGAACGCCGCGCATTTGGCAGGCGAGGTTGATGAGCGCCGGTGCGCAAATTGTGGAAGTGATGAGGTAGTTCGCCGTGGTCGGCACCCCCATCCCCAGCACGATACTTGCAAGCATCGTGAAGAACATCAGTAGATAGATATTGTTGCCGGCAAGGCTTGCAAGCCCGTTTGCCATCTTTAGCCCTAACCCCGTGAGCGTTACCGTGCCCACGATGATGCCGGCCATCGCGCAGGCGACGGCTACGGAAAGCGCGCTTCGCGCGCCTACCTTCAAAGCGTCAAGTATGTCCATCGGATCAAACCCTAGCTTATCGGCAACGCGCACGCCGCGCTTGCGGTTGACAAGGGGACACATCAAAAGCCAAAGCAGGATGACCCACGGGGCATATTGCGTAAAATTCAAATCGAGGTTCATGCACGCCACCATACCCGCGATGGGGACTAACGACCACCAGCGAAGGCTGCAGGACATCAGCGCCGTAAGGATGGCGCCGAGGGCCGCGTAAGAGGGCGTTACGCGGGAGCTTAGCATGTAGATCATCAGCGCCAGCGCCAGCATCAGATAGCTTCGCTCCTTCACGATAGCGCCAAGGTGCGGAATTTCCTCCGGGGGCATACCGCGCAAGCCGATTTTTTTTGCCTCGTGATGTACAGAGATCAGAATGCCCGAAAAATACAGGATCGCGGGGATCACGGCGGATTTGACCACGGAGGCGTAGGAGAAGCCCGTGCTTTCCGCCATCAAAAACGCGGCCGCGCCCATGATGGGCGGCATGATCTGTCCGCCCGTGCTTGCCGCGGCCTCCACAGCGGCGGCAAACTCCGGCTTATAGCCAAGGCGCTTCATGGCGGGAATGGTAAAGGCGCCGGAACCGACGGTGTTGGCGACTGAGCTTCCCGAAACCGTTCCCTCCAGTGCGGAGGCGATCACAGCGACCTTTGCGGGGCCGCCCACATATTTGCCGGCGATCGCGTTGGCGATATCGATGAACAGACGTCCTACGCCGGTTTTTTCCAAAAACGCGCCGAAGAGCACAAACAGGAAGATGAAGGTGGCGGATACGCCCAGCGGTGTGCCGAACACACCGTTGGTGGTATAATACATATGCGTAATGACCTGCCTAAGGCCCATTTGGCGAATCCCGTAGATGCCGGGGATAAGGTTGCCGAAAAATGCGTAGGCGAGAAAGATACATACGATGATCAGAATCGGCAGTCCCACGACGCGCCTGCACGCCTCAAAGAGAAGCAGCATGCCTAACACGCCCACGGTGACATCGGTATAGCTTAGGTTGCCTACGTTGCGAACGATATAGGAATAATTCAATGGAAGGTAGAGCATGCACGCAAGCGAGAGCAGCGCCAGCGCCCAATCATACCAAGGAATGGAGCCTTTGCCGAGACTCCTTTTGGCTGGGTAGAGAAGATACACGAGAAAAAGCACGAAGCCAAGATGGATGGGCCGAAGCTGCTGCACGGGCAGCGTAAAGACTGTCGAATAAAGCTGAAATAAGGAGAATACGATCAATACAATGCCGATCAGCGTGTTGAGCGGCTTTGGCAAACGATTGCGGAAGGCGGATTCTTTATCGTATTTCTCCAACACCGCGGCGGCTTCAAGCTGGGCCGCTTCCTCCTGCGTGACCTCGAAGGAATCGACTACGATTGTTGGCTTGATGGCATTTGCTGTGCGCGCTTGTTCTTTAGGTTCACTCATGGCGTGACCTCCCACATCGATATTGAACGCTGTTCATCGTATACCTGTATACAAAAGAGTGCGAAAAACAGCCTGCATCTACAAAAATAACATTGGTGCGTGAAGCGCGCAATGCACACAATAAAATGAAAACGGCTTCTTAACGCGCGCGCCGCAAATTTAACAGAACGGCAACGCGAAACGGAGGAAATGGCATGGAATTTGGATGCCGGGAATGTTATGATAGAGCAATGCGAAATTTGGATAAAGAAAGAGAACGGCGACGCGGATGACGATTGGCTTTTGGGATTACCTACAGATGCTGCAAGGCAATCTGCCGTTGCTGCTTACAACGCTGCTGACGCTGGGCGTCATACTCGTGAACGGATGGACGGACGCGCCAAACGCGATTGCAACCTGCGTATCTACGCGCGCGATGCCGCCTTTTACAGCCATCCTTATGGCTGCCGTGTTCAATTTCTTTGGCGTTCTTGTGATGACGATGATCAATGCCAAGGTTGCCATGACGATCTATGGGATGGTGGATTTCGGCGATAACGCACAGGAGGCGGTGATCGCTTTGTGCGCAGCGCTTTTTGCGATCGTCGCTTGGGCTACCGTCGCTTGGCGTTTTGGCATACCGACAAGTGAAAGCCACGCGTTGATAGCGGGTCTTTCGGGCGCGGCGATCGCAATGCACGGAAGCTTGGACGGCATCAACTTCAGCGAATGGGTCAAGGTGCTTTACGGGCTGGCGGCGTCAACCGTGCTGGGCTTCGTTTCGGGCTTTGGTACGGCGCGGATCATAGAAACGGTTTGCCGCAGGATGGACAGAAAGAAAACGATGCCCTTTTTTCGCGGCGCGCAAATTTTGGGCGGCGCAGGCATGGCTTTTATGCACGGCGCACAGGACGGACAGAAATTCATCAGCGTTTTCCTTCTGGGTATTTTCCTTTCCAATGGACAGGCCGGCGTTACAAATTTTACGATACCGCTTTGGCTGATGCTGGTGTGCTCGCTTGTTATGTCGCTGGGCACGTCCATCGGCGGGTATCGGATCATTAAATCGGTGGGGATGGATATGGTGCGTCTGCAAGGATACCAAGGCGTTGCGGCCGACCTTGGCGCCGCCGTCTGCCTGCTGCTCTCTTCCGTGACGGGCATACCGGTAAGCACAACGCACACCAAGACCACCGCGATCATGGGCGTAGGCGCGTCCCGCCGCTTAAGCGCCGTGAATTGGGGGATCGTAAGAGAGATGTCCATGGCTTGGGTTTTGACCTTTCCGGGCTGTGGACTGTTGGGCTTTGTCACGGCAAAGCTTTTTATGCTTCTGTTTTAATTAGGAGGTTATCATGCAGAAAAAGAAGCGCGAATTTGATTATTTTGCCTATTTCCGCACTTGCGGCGTATGCGCGTGCGAGGCGGCGGAGTACCTGTATGAAACGCTGTCCGCCTTTGATCCGGCCACGCTCAAGAACCGCGTGGACGCCATGCACCATATCGAGAACGAGGCGGACATGCGAAAGCATGAAATGACGCGGCGTCTTACGCACGCATTTATTACGCCGTTGGAGCGGGAGGATATCATCGCGCTCTCCCAGGAGATGGACAATGTGGTGGACGCGGCGGAGGATGTGCTCCAGCGCGCCTATATGTTTAATATTAGGAAGATCGGCCCGGAAACCATCGCCTTTGCCGAGCTGTTTGTCAAATGCTGCAAGGCGCTTTCAGCTACGCTCAACGAGCTGGGCAGTTTTAAGAAGACGAGCAGCAATATCAACAGGTATATCGTGGAGGTCAACGCCCTCGAAAGCGTTGGCGACGCTATGCACAACGAAAATATTCGGCGACTCTTTACGGAAAATACGGACGCGCGAGAGCTGTTGATATGGAGCAGTATGTTTGAATCCTTTGAGACCTGTCTGGATGCCTGCGAGCATGCCGCGGACGTTGTGGAGACCGTCGTCATGAAGAATACCTAAGCGCCGGTAGCAGAGCGGCGCGTAGAAAGCGACTTGCACGGGTCATAAAGATATTTATATCACAAAATAAGGCGGCTGTATCGGCCGCCCTTGTTATTGCCTAAATACGGGAATTTCTCGGACGATTCAGCCTATAAAGAACGCGACAGAAAATGACAATCCATAAGAATGGCTAATGGCAAGTGGATTATATACAAAAACGTACTATGGTGTGATATGGGTGAATTGCCTTACTTAGTCACGCACAACGTGATATAATCCCGCATAAATCGGAAGATGGAACACTGCTTGCAGGCAAGCGGTTTTAGCATACTGAAGGCGAACGGTCACGACGCCGGATGCCATGCCGCGGGAGTTGATTCTGTGCACACGCACGCGCAGGCGTGATTCAGAAGGGGGAGGCGATACGCTGTGGAAATACTGTATAAAAACTTATTTCTTCTGCAATGGCAGCAGATCGTGATGTGGCTGATTGGCGGAACGCTTATGTACCTCGCCATCAAAAAGGATATGGAGCCTACGCTGCTTTTACCTATCGGATTCGGAACGATCCTTGTGAATTTGCCGCTTTCCGGCGCCGTTACACAGGGGGCGGAGACGGGCATATTGGATACGCTTTTTCAAGCGGGCATTGCAAACGAACTTTTTCCGCTGGTGCTCTTTATCGGCATTGGTGCAATGATCGACTTCGGACCTGTGCTCACCAATCCCAAGCTGATGATCTTTGGCGCGGCGGCGCAGTTCGGTATCTTTCTTACCTTTTGCTTGGCTTCGATTTTCTTTCCTATCAATGACGCGGCTTCTATCGCGGTGATCGGTGCTGCGGACGGGCCGACGTCCATCGTCGTGGCACAGCGGCTCGGTTCGCGCTACATCGGCTCTATTATGATGGCGGCTTATTCGTATATGGCGCTTGTACCCATTATTCAGCCGCCCATCATTAAGCTTCTGACCACAAGGAAGGAGCGCCTGATCCGCATGGAGTATAAGCCGCAGGAGGTCAAAAGGTATACCCGCATCCTTTTCCCCATCATCATCACCTTTGTCGTGGGCGTTATCGCGCCGCAGGCGGTGCCCTTGATCGGGTTTTTGATGTTCGGCAACCTCATTCGGGAATGCGGTGTGCTCGATACGCTCTCGGAGACCGCACAGCGCGTGTTGGCAAACCTTGTTACAATTTTCCTTGGCATCACGATCGCAAGCCAAATGCGCGCGGAGCAGTTTTTGCGGCCTGAAACGCTGATGATACTTGGGCTTGGCCTGATCGCTTTTGTTTTTGACACGGCGGGCGGCGTATTGTTTGCAAAATTCATGAACCTGTTTTTGAAAACGAAGCTCAATCCCATGATCGGCGCGGCGGGAATATCCGCGTTTCCCATGTCGGGACGCATTGTGCACAAGATGGGCTTGGCGGAGGATAGAAACAATTTTCTGCTTATGCAGTCTATCGGCGTGAATGTATCCGGGCAGATCGCCTCCGTTATCGCGGGCGGTCTCATACTCAATTTCTTTATGTGATCGGAAAGGAGGATCGATGTATGACGATGAATCTCATGGCTTTTGTAGACAACCTGTACTATATGGCGGTGGGTATGACGGGCGTTTTTTTGGTGATCGGCGTGATTATTGCCGCGACTTGCGTATTGCTGCGCGTTGGCGCAAATGAGAAGGCATAAGGAAAAGCCTGCAAATGCACACTTTGGTATGCGCGCGTTAAAATACCGCAAAGAAGGTTGCTGTTCTTATGCAATGTTGATATAATATACGCGTTTTGAATAGACCGTCATAAAGACGGCAAGAAAGAAGGGTTGCTTTATCGACAACAAAATGGAAAAGCGCTATGGTTTGCCTACAGCCATAGCCATGGTCATCGGAATTGTGATAGGCTCCGGCGTGTTCATTAAGGGCGGAAAGGTACTCAGCCTTACCGGCGGGAATCTTTGGAATGCCGTACTGGTCGTCGGCATCGTGGGCGTTATCTGTATTATTTGTTCTCTTGTATTTGCGGAGCTTGGCGCGCGTTATGAGAAGGTCAACGGCGTTGTGGATTACGCCGAAGTCGCGCTCGGGCCTACCTATGCTTATTATGTGGGCTGGTTCATGACGACGATCTACTATCCTTCGCTGGCTGCGATCCTCGCCTTTTTTGCCGCCATGTTTACCTGTCCGCTGTTTGGTATCCAGGCTTTGGATTTTGCAAACGGCACCATTGCGGTGGAAGCCGTGGGCTTGGGCGCGGCCTATTTGATGATCGGCTACGGCCTTAACGCGATCAGCCCTAAGCTGGCGGGGAAAATGCAGGTATCCATGACCGTGATCAAGCTGATCCCCATCGTGCTGATGGCGGTCGTGGGCACCATTGCCGGGCTTTGCAACGGCACGACGGCGGCGGTGCTCAACACGGTAACGGAAAGCACGGCGGGCGGCGGCGGGCTCTTCAGCGGCGTTGTAGCGTTCGCTTTTGCCTATGAGGGCTGGATCATCGCAACCTCCATCAACGCGGAGCTGAAGGACGCAAAGAAGAACCTGCCCCTTGCGCTGATCTTTGGCGCGTTGTTCTGCACGGTGATCTACTGTCTCTATATTTTCTCGATGAGCTCCGTAGGGAGCGTTGAGACCATCATCGGGACGTGGCCTTTGGGCGAGAAGCTGCCGGGGATCGCGTTTTCCAACATTTTCGGAAACGTTGTGGGCACGCTTGTCTATGTGTTTGTCGCCATCTCCTGCCTTGGCACCATGAACGGTCTTATTATGGGCTCCTGCCGCGGCATGTACTCCGTAGCCGCGCGTAATATGGGCTTGCAGCCCGCGTTCTACGGCGATATTGATGCGCAGAACGGCTTTTCCATCAAATCCTGCTTGTTTGGCCTTATCATGGCGGGTTTCTGGTATGGTTGGACGACCATTATGTGGATGAAGGGGCCGGATTTCTTTGGCGGCGTGCATAACAGCCTGTGGCTTGGCTGGGAGCCGGATGAGATATCCATCGTAAATCTGTATGCAATGTATGTCCCCATGTTCATAGCTCTTATGGTGAAATGCAAGGATCTTGGATTCTTTAAGCGCTTTGTGCTGCCTTCTTTGGGCGTGGTCTGCTGCGTCTTTATGGTGTATTGCTGCTGCGTGGGCAAGGGCTATCAGCAGGTCATAGGCTACTTGATCTTCTTTGGGATCGTGATGCTGATCGGTTGGGCTCTTGAAAACGCGCGGAAGAAAAAAGCGTTGGTGTAATCACAAGCATTGCATAGCGCGTGCGCAAGCGGGGATCGCTCGAAAGGAGCGATCCCCGCTATATTTTGCTTTTGCGAAAGCGTATGGAATTGTATGGCAAAACGACTTAGCGGATGCTGGGTTATAGTACCATAAGCGCAGCGAGAGCGAAAGCGGGGAATCTGGGTTTTCTTATAATAACGGCTTCCTGATATTACAAAATCGACAAACGGATATAAGCGGGCGCAGCAATATTTTGACGTGGAACGCGCAAAACGGATATTCCCTGCAGATTTGTATATAGTATAATAAAGCAAAGGTAAATAACAAGTATTTCCGCAGAGCGCATACGTCCAACCACAACAGGCAAACAAAAAACCGCCTGCCCGGGTACTGACGGACGGTTATATAGGCTGATGGCGGGGCATACGGATGACGCTTCACCGTGCTTGATGGCGCATGACTGGCTTGTTACGGCTTATACCGGCCGATGATCTCTCCCTGCGCAAGAACATGTCCGGACATGGCCTTTACAAGATCGGCCTTTTTTGCATCGGAAGACAGCGTTAAAAGGCAGTCCAAGCCGTACACGGCAATGCGGTACCTGTGTTCTTTTTTAATAAAAGGCGGCTGCTTTGGCCCTCTGTATCGATGCTTTCCGTAGCCGATCCCCTGTTTTGTGCCGTCTGGCAGCGTCGCGCCGTGCGGCATGCTTTCCGCGATGCGATCCGCCGCGGGGATGTTCCAGCAAAGCCAGTGGTTCAGCGTGCCTAACACGGGGATATCCAGATCGTCCATGATAATCGCAAGGGAAGCGATATCGGGCTTCAGCCCGCCGATGGAAAACGCCGGCGAAACGTCTTCTCCAAAGCCCGTATGCTGTTTCGGTATCCGTCCGTCCGGCCCGAAGGCGGGGCAATTGATCGCCAGTAGACTGATTTTGTTATCCATTTTCTTTTCCTCATCAATAGCATGTGATCCGTCGTTGTCTGCACGCTTATTATAGCACCGGAAGCGCCAATACGCCAATTGAGAAAGCGGACAGCACAGAGCCGGCGTTCGGCACGGCGCGGGGTTTACAAGAGAAGATAAATCGGATAGTATTACGGAAAGATGAATCCGACGCGAAGGAAGGGAAAACGATGCTTGACATACAAACATACCAATGCGGCGAGAGCCAGATCGCCTATCATGTCTTTGGAGACGGAAAAATCAACATTGTTGTGGAAATGGGGCTGGGCGCCGCCATGGGGGAATGGTGGCATATCGCACAGGCCTTGTCGGCGCAGGCACGATATACGGTGCTGCTTTATGAACGCGTCAAAAGCGGAAACCGCAAGACGTCCGTTCCCTCCCGAAGCCCCGAACATATCGCCAAAGAGCTCAAGGCCTTGCTGGATGCGCTTGGGCATGAGGAACGGATTATTCTGCTTGCCCATTCGCAGGGGGGATTGTATGCACAGCAGTTTGCACGCTTATACCCGTCCCTCGTGAAGGGGCTTATCCTGCTTGATCCGCTGACCGCGGAGGATAATCGTTTTCGCGCGGTGCTTACACCGGAGGAATTCCGCAAAAGCGGCGTGGATAAATTCAGTAATCTAACGCTTCCCAAGACGCTTGCAAAACTACATCTGGGCTTTGTTATCAAAGCCTTCATGAAAAGCGCGCCGCCCTTGTGTTATGCTCAAGCCTTTTCGAATGACGCGCGGGCATACGTTTTAGACGCGCTAACCAAGCCCGCGTTTTACCAAACCGCGATGGAGGAATACCGCCTGTCGCATTTGGAGGAGAACCTGTCCGGCTTGCATGACGCGGCAGGCTTTCCGCGCGTTCCGCTCGCGCTGATCACACATTCCTCGGCGCTTGCCGAAAAGGAGACGATGGAATTCGGCGGCGCTTCGCCGGAGCCTGCTAAAAAGGTCGAGGAGCTTTGGCAGACGCTGATGAAGAACTATCTGACCTTCTCCCCAAGCGCAAAATACATACAGGCGGAAAAGAGCACGCACTACATTCATCTGATGCAGCCGGAGCTGATCGACGAGGCGCTGGAATTCATAGAAAAGACGTGCGCATAGCGAAAACGCAAACCCACCGTATCCTTTTTCATACGCGCATGTCGGTTGCTTTACGCCTTTTTCGGCGGGCATATCGGCTTTGCCCCTTGCAAGCTTGCCGCCGAGCGCCTGTGTGCTCGTTTGGGCAAGGCCGCAACGGGCTTGGTCGCGCTGAGGGCATGATGCGCGTTATCGCAACGCCATGCTTGGAGAAATACTGTAAGGCGGATCGCGTTTAATAAAGTGGCAGAGCCATTCGTAAAAGCTACGGGGATCCGTGCATAAGCGTATGCGAAAATATGGGGAATAATAGTTGATTCCGGCGCGATTTATCGATATAATTTATCTATACAAAAACACAGCGTCTTCTTTACTTATCAGTACAATACGCGCGGGAACCATATCGTCGCATGCCGGTATAGCCGCCGCAAGAATTATAAAAAACAACAAGGAGGGTTAGTATGAACGTATTCGATCTTACCGGAAAGGTTGCCGTGATTACGGGCGGCACGCGCGGCATCGGCATGGCGGCCGTAGAAAGATTTCTCGACTGCGGCGCGATCGTGATCCTGTTTGGCTCCCGTCAGGAGACGGTGGACAAGGCGCTTGCGGCTCTTGCGCAAAGCCGCCCCGGCGCGAAGGTAGAGGGCATGTGTCCCAACCTTTCCGACGCTGAGGCTGTCAAGGCCGCCTTTGCGCGGATCGTGGAAGAGCACGGCCGGCTGGACGTGCTCATCAATAACGCGGGCATTTCGCAGAGCCAAAGCCTATACGATTATAAGCCCGAGGACTTTGCAAAAATCATGGATCTGAACGTAAAAGCTGTGTTTAACGGCTGCTACGCGGCGGCGCCCATTATGAAGCAGCAGGGCGGCGGCGTTATCCTAAACACCAGCTCCATGGTCAGCCTATACGGCCAGCGTTCGGGCAGCGGCTATCCCACCTCCAAGTACGCCGTTAACGGTTTAACCAAATCCCTCGCACGAGAGCTTGGCCCCGATAACATCCGCGTGAACGCCGTGGCGCCGGGCGTGACGGATACCGATATGGTAGCGGCGTTGCCGGAGGCTTATAGAAAACCCATGCTCGCCGCCATTCCCATGCGCCGCTTCGGTACGGCCGAGGACGTGGCTAACGCGTTTTTGTATCTGGCGAGTGACATGGCGGCCTACGTTACCGGCGCAATCCTCAGCGTGGACGGCGGCTGCATGATGTGACGCGGCGCGGAATATCCTCTTAAACCGGAGGGCGGAGCGGCGTTTGCCGCTCCGCCCCCATTTTTGCATAGCGCCGCAGGCAGTTGCCGCATCCGTTGCTAAAAGAATGGATTTGCGCGCGGAACTGTGCTATCATCTATACTTAGCGTGCGCGCGATGGGCGCGCGAGAAACTTGCGAGGAGACGCGGCGGATGAACAAGCGGGATGTAACGGCTT
>JAQVRG010000195.1 GCA_028701165.1 Eubacteriales bacterium
CAGCGGCCGCCCCGTGCCCGAGGAGGAGCGCGTGGCGTTTTCGGGCAAGGAAGAAAGGCTCAAGGAGATCATCATAGACGAGGAGGAGCGGCAGCGGTTCTGCGTCTTTAACGACAGGGAAGAGCTTCTGGCGCACTTTGCAAACGGCGAAACGGAATTTAAGGCTGATTACCGGCGGCGCATGCCGGGCGGCGAGATCATTTGGGTGCGCAACATCATGCACCTTATGCGCGACCCGAACGGCACGGACGTGCTGCTGTTTCAATATTGCTACGACGTGGAGGAGGAGAAGCTGCAAACGCTGATGTATCACAGCCTCGCGTCTGACAGCTATGACTATGTAGCAAGGATCGACGGGCGCAGCAAGCGCTTTACCACCTTCCCCAAGGCGGGAGAAAGCTATCATATGCCGCCGCGCCGGGGCAAGGACAGTGACGAATCCATTCGCGCCGCCGCAATGCTGATCCACCCGGAGGATCGGGAAAGCACGGTAAGCAGCATGCTCGTGGCCAACATGAAGGCGAACCTGAAAAGGCAGCCCCGCGTGCAGTTCGTCTACCGCGAGCTGCAGCCGGACGGCGGCGTGCGCTATAAGAAGATCATTCAATATTATGTTGATCCGCAGCGGGAGATCATCGCCATGGTGCGCGAGGACGTGACGGCCATCATACAGGAGGAGGCGGAAAAGAACGCCGCGCTCGCCGCGGCGCTTGAAGCGGCGAACCAGGCAAGCCGCGCCAAGTCACAATTCCTTTCCCGCATGAGCCACGAGCTGCGCACGCCTATGAACGCGATCATCGGCCTTTCCACGCTCGCGGCCTCCGACGTCGGCGATCCCGAGGCCATGGACGACGCTATCGGCAAGATCGGCATGTCCGCGCGCTATCTGCTCTCCCTCATCAACGACATATTGGAGATGTCCCGTATCGAAAGCGGGCATATGGCGCTGAACGAAGAACCCTTTGATTTCGATAAGCTCATCCATTCGGTCAACAATCTGATCTACGGGCAGGCGAGCGAAAAGGGCGTGGATTACGACGCGGTGGTCAACAGCTTTATGGAGCCTACCTACATAGGCGACGTTACCAAGCTGCAACAGATCTTGGTAAACGTCTTAGGCAACGCCGTGAAGTTCACGCACGCGGGCGGCAGGATCACCTTGAGCATGGAGCAGGTAAAGCGCGTAGGCGATGCCGCCACGCTGCGCTTTGTGGTAAGCGATACGGGCGAGGGGATTGACGAGGCGTTTCTGCCGCATCTGTTCGACGCCTTCTCGCAGGAGTCCGCGAGCTTCGTTTCCACCTCCACGGGCACCGGGCTTGGCCTTGCCATCACCAAGAACATGGTCGATATGATGAACGGCCATATCAGCGTCCATAGCGTAAAGAACGTAGGCTCCGTATTCACCATCGACGTGCAGCTCTCTATACCCAAGGCGAACGCGGAAACGGCGCGGCTTAATGGCGAGCTGGACCTTCCCGTGTTGCGCGTGCTGGTGGTGGACGACGACGCAACGGTGTGCAAGACCACCCAAAACATCCTTGCCGGCATGGGGATGGAAGCGGAATGGGTAGATTCCGGCAAGAGCGCCGTGGCGTGCGTAAAGAAAGCGCGCGCCGACAAGCGGAACTTCGACACGATTTTCATCGATTGGAAAATGCCGGAAATGGACGGCATAGAAACGGCGCGGCAGATTCGCAAGCTCGTCCGCCCCAACGTAACGATCATCATCATGACGGCCTACGACTATCATGCGATCGAGGAGCAGGCACGCGCGGCGGGCGTGGATCTGTTCGTGGAAAAGCCGCTGTTCCAATCCTCCATACGCGGCGCGTTCGAACGGATTTTCTCGGGGAAAAAGCAGAAGCTCCAACCGCCTGCGCCGCCTAAGTTCGATTTTACCGGCAAACGGATACTGCTTGCGGAGGATCATCCGCTCAACGTCGAGGTGGCGCGGCGGCTGCTTGAAAAGGTGGGCGCGCGGACCGTGGTTGCCAATAACGGCTTGGAGGCGCTCGAAACCTTTACGACGGCGCCGGACTATTTCTTTGACGCGATCCTCATGGATATCCGCATGCCCGTTATGGACGGCATGACCGCCACGCGGAGCATACGAAAGCTGAAAAAAGCCGGAAGCCGCGAGGTTCCCATCATCGCCATGACGGCCAACGCCTTTGACGAGGATGTGGAGATGTCGCTTGCAAACGGCATGGACGCGCATATCACCAAACCTATCGACCCGCAGGTGCTGTATGCGACGATACAGAAGCTGATGGAGAAACGGGAAAAATAACCGCCTTGGGAAAGGATGGAATACCAAATCGTGAAGATGCACGACATGAATCAAACCACACGGGAGCGATTCGATAAGCTGCTGGACGACGCCGCAAGCGCGATCTATGTCTGCGATGCGGAGACCTTTGAACTGCTTTATATCAACCGGAAATGCGCGGATATGGTCGGCAAGCCGCTCGAAGCCGCGCGGGGCTGTACCTGCTACGGCTATTTGAAGGGCCAAAAAGCGCCCTGTGCGGAATGCTATATCCATACCGCCAACCATGACGCGTACACCGAGCGGGAGTATTCCAGCGAGGCGACCGGCAGGCATTACCACCTGCGCGGCAAGCTGATCGATTGGGAGGGGAGACCCGCGCTCGTGGAGTATATGCTTGACGAGACGGAGCGTATAGCGGCGCAAAGGAGCCTGCGCGATCTCGTGAACGGCCTGCCCGGCGGCGTTGGTATTTTTGACGCCTATGCCGACGGACGCGTCGAGCTTGTGTATCTTAACGACGGCTATTACGCCATGCTTAACGACAGACGCGAGGACAGGGAAGCGTATGAGGCCGTATCGGTATATAGCGCCGTGCATCCGGACGACGTATCGGGCTTGAAGGAGGAGGTGCGCGACGCCATCCGCGAGGATCGCATGGTGAACTACGACGCGCGCATCCGCGAGGGCGGCGGGGGCTACCGGTGGATGAACATCCGCGGCAACATCGCGCTGCGCGCAAAGGACAAATGCAGATTTTTCGCCTTTTATTCGGATATCGACGCGCTCAAGACCACGCAGCTCAAGCTGGAAACGAGCCAGCGCGGGATCGATGTGGCCAGCGCACGCAGCGGCATCCGGCTATGGCTTTTTAACCTTGACAAATGTACCGTCGCGCAATCGCTTAGCAGAACCCATGCGCAGGGCGCGCCCATGGAAATTGCCGATATGCCGCAGGCCATTATGGGGACGGGCGAAGTCTTTCCCGACGACGAAACCGCCTTCTGCGATTTCTATCAAAGAATGCTCGACGGCGCGGACAGCAGCGAATGCACGGTACGCGTGCGCAGCAACACGGCGGCGCGGTACGAGTGGCAGCATCTTGTCTATTCGCGTCTGTACGACACCGCGTATCAGGATCGCATGGCGATCGGCTTTGCCATCAATGTCGATCTGCAGCAGGATATGCAGCTTCGCTTTGAGCACGAGCTGCAGCTTCGTCACGAGCTTATCAAAAACGCGATCAATTACTACCAGATCAATCTAACGACGCATGTGATCGAGGAATACCATTCCATGTATGACGACGTGCCCGGGATGTGCGCGGGCGCTACGGTCAGCGACACGCTTCGCGCGGCGCTGCTGCATAACATAGCGCCCGAGGATAAGGAACGCGTCAGCGACACGCTCCTTTCAGGGCAGCTTTTAGAGCGCTATTCTCGCGGAGAAACGTCCGTTACTCTGGTCTATCGCCGTACGCTGCCGGGGCTGGGGCTTCGCTGGGTGCGCTCCGTAGCGACGATCATGCAAAGAACCTCTCCAGGCGGTAGCGGTAGTCCATCAACTCCTTCTCGGCCCTTCTCCGCTCCGTTACGTCCCGCGCGATGATGAG
>JAQVRG010000196.1 GCA_028701165.1 Eubacteriales bacterium
GCGGTTCGGTCTGCCCCACATCGATGGTGCAGATTTGCAGTTTATCCGCGTTGGGATGCTTTTCAAGGCGCAGTATCTTGCCTACGACGACGTTGGATATCTCCTCCATCTCGCGTTCGATGGAGGCAACCTCGAAGCCGCGCCACATCATAAGCTCCACGAATTCATCCGGCGTTACGTTCCAGTCCACATATTCCTTCAACCAACTCAAAGGCAATTTCATAGCTTTCTCCCTCCTTAGAACTGCGATAGAAAACGCGCGTCGTTTTCATACTCAAGCCGGATATCCGAAATACCGTACTTCAGGCTTGTGATTCTGTCTACGCCAAGGCCGAACGCGAAAGCGTTCCATTCCTTCGGGTCAAGGCCGCAGTTTTCCAGCTCGTGCGGGTTTGTAACGCCGCAGCCCAGAATTTCCAGCCAGCCTGTGCCCTTGCAGACGCGGCAGCCCTTGCCGCCGCAGATCGTGCAGGAAACGTCCACCTCGGCGGAAGGCTCCGTAAAGGGGAAGTAGCTTGGGCGGAAGCGCATTTTAACGTCCTCGCCAAACACGGCTTTCACAAAAGCCAGCAGCGTGCCCTTCAAATCGGCCAAGGAAACGTTTCTGTCCACAACGAAGCCCTCCATCTGCATGAAGACGGGGCTGTGGCTCGCGTCCACCTCGTCCACGCGGAATACGCGGCCGGGCATTACGAGCCTAAACGGCGGTTCAAGGTTCAAAAGCGCCCGCGCTTCCAGCGGCGACGTGTGTGTGCGCAGAACGACGCGGTCGTTTACATAGAAGGTGTCCTGCATGTCGCGCGCCGGATGATCCAAGGGAAGGTTAAGCTTTGTGAAGTTATAATCGTCATACTCCACCTCGGGGCCGCCGTAGGTCGTAAAGCCCATACCGACAAGCACGTCTCGAATTTCCCGATAGGTTTGCGTCATCGGGTGCAGGCGTCCGGTAGGTAAGCGCCGTTTGCCGGGTTCCGTAACGTCGATCGCCTCCAATGCAAAGCGCTTTTCCATAAGCGTTTCGCTAAGCTTTGCCTTACGGGTCTCAAATTCGGTTTCCAGCTCCTTTTTGATACGGTTCGCCGCCTGCCCAACGATGGAGCGTTCCTCCTTTTGCAGCTTGCCCATGGAGCGCAGAATGTCCGTAAGGCTGCCGTTGCGGCCTAAAACGGATACGTTCAGCGCTTCCAGCTCCGCCTCGTCGCGTACCTGCTGGAGCTTTGCCAACGTTTCGTTTTTGATGCTTTGCAGTTTCTCGTTCATACGGTAACGACCTCCTAAAAAAATATCGCGCCTCATCCAAAGGGACGAAGGCGCGCTCGTGGTACCACCCTAATTCATCCTGCTATCACAGGATCTTTATCGCTGTAACGGGCTTACCCGGCGCCAACTACACACCTCCCGCAAAAAGCGGAGACTTCACCGGCACGGCTCGGAAGGGAACTGATGCAAAGAGATATTCGCAGGCCGTTTGCAGCAAGCACGACCCTCTCTGGGGCGAAATCCGCTTCGCTTTTCTTCGTCATCGCCAACTTTTGTGCATTTTAACACGTTTTCTTGGTATTATCAAGACTCAAGGAAAAAATCTTCCCACTTTTCCGTAAACAGACGCAGATCCTTTTCCATCATACGCAGAAGCGTGGCGTTTTCAGGCGAACCCTCGACCTGTTCAAGCAGCGCGGTGATGCGCTGCGCCTGCTTGCGGATGCGTTTTGCGTAGTCGTTGGCGTCGGCGGCAATGGGAGCCGGACGACCCTTTTTGTCCTTCTGCGGCTGTGCTGCCGGCTTGAAGGGAACGACCTCCGCCTTCTTTCTCCTGCCGGACGCCAAATCGATTTCATCGTAAAGCTCGGGTATCTCAACCGTATACTGCAAGGATTCCAGCGCGGCTGCAAGAGTGGAAAGCGCGCTTTCTTCGCCGTGCACGAGGTAGATGCAGGAAGGCTTAACCTTCATTTCCTGCACCCATTCGATCAATTCGTCCTTGCCGGCATGGCCGGAGAAGCCTTCCAGCACATCAATCGTCGCGTTTACGCGAATCTCCTCGCCGAAGATCTTGATTTTTTCCGCGCCGTCAACAAGCATCCGCCCCAGCGTGCCCACCGCTTGATACCCCGCGAAGATCACGGTGGAATCCGCACGGTAAAGATTGTGCTTTAAATGGTGGCGTATGCGGCCGGCTTCACACATGCCCGAGGAGGATATGATAATATTGCAGCCCTTTTGGTCGTTGATAGCCTTGCTCTCGTCAGCCGTCTGCGCGACACGAAGCGTCGGAAAGGCGAAGGTATCGCCGTCTTTGGCCATATCCCTCGTCTCCTGATCGTAGAATTCCTTTTCGCACTTTTGATAGATGTCGGTCGCCGCGATGCCAAGCGGGCTGTCGATATAGACGGGCACCCTTTCAAGGCCGGGCACCGTGTTTTCAATGAGCATGCGTTTGATGTAGAAAAGGATCTCCTGCGTTCTGCCGATAGCAAAGGAAGGGATCACGATGTTGCCGCCTCGCGCGATAGCGAGCTTCAAGGCATTGGCAAACTGCGCCTTCTTTTCATCGTCTGTGCTCGCGTCGTGATTGCGGTCGCCGTAGGTAGCCTCCAACAGAAGATAATCCGCGCCGTCAACGCTTTCCGGATCCTTGATGATGGGGCGGTCGTCGCGTCCCACGTCGCCGGAAAACAAGACGGACGCTTTTTTGCCGTTTTCCTCTACCCAAAGTTCAATAGCTGCGGAGCCGAGCAGATGCCCTACGTCGGTAAAGCGTACCGAAGCGCCGTCGGTTACCGTGACGGTCTCATTATAGCTGACGCCTTTAAAATATTTCATGCAGGCTACGGCGTCTTGCGCTGTGTAGAGAGGCTCGACCGGCGGCTTGCCGGCGCGCTCGTTTTTACGGCTTTGGTATTCCGCCTCCTGCTCTTGAATATGCCCGCTGTCGGGCAGCATGATGCTGCAAAGCTCGGCGGTGGCGCTGGTGGTATAGATACTGCCCTTAAAGCCACGCTTGACTAATAAAGGCAGCAACCCCGTATGATCGATGTGCGCGTGCGTAATGAGAACCGCGTCCAACGAAGCGGGATCGAACGGGAATTCTCCCTCGGGCAGGCCGGTTTTTGTGTCCGCGCCCTGCCGCATACCGCAATCGACCAGTATGGATTTGTCGGCAAAGGTTATCAAATGGCAGGAGCCCGTTACGCATCTTGCCGCGCCGCAGAAACGAATCTTCATGTAGCACTCTCCTTCTTCCGTGTGGACATTTTGTTCGGTGGTCTTATTTATCCTTACCGCAGCATTTTTTATACTTCTTGCCGCTTCCGCAAGGACACGGATCGTTGCGGCCAACGGTTTCGGTATTGATAAACATTTTAGAGGAACGGTATTCCTTGGTGATCTCCTTGCGCCTTGTTTCCGTGAGGATCGGCTCCCATTCAGGCAGCGTATAAAGCCAATTTGCCTTGCAGTCCAGCATGTTGAAATACAGCTTTTCAAAATCGATGTCCAGATCGATCTTGCTGCCCGGCTTGATCCCGTCAAGCTTATATTCCTTTTTTAAGCTTGTATTGATGCCGTCAATAAAGCCCATGAAGAACAGCGGCTCCATGCCAAAGACGTCCGCGAGTTCCGTGAACTTGCCGCTGTAGGGCTCGGTGTAATTACCGAGTATCTTTTTATAGTTTTCGGTTTCCTGATCAAAATAGGATTGCCAAAACGCGTCGTTTTCCTGCTGAGTGCGTTCTGTGTTTGCAAAATCCTGCCAATCGCTGTACAGACTCATTTGTTTTCTTCTCCTTCATCCTCGTTGGTTTGCTGTGCGTCGGGGCTTACCGCATGATCCGCTTGGGTGTGCTGTGCGATTTCTTCGGAATCCGTTTCATCTCCATCA
>JAQVRG010000197.1 GCA_028701165.1 Eubacteriales bacterium
CGCCAAGGCCGCGTTAGGCATCGGCAGGAACGTGCCGCTCAAAAACCGGCAGGCTTATCTTCACGATTGCGGAGACGCCGCGGGCTGCATCGCCCGCTTATTGTACAGAGACGAGGTGTAACACATGCAAATTACTTGGCTTGGACATTCCTGCTTCGTGCTGCAAAGCGAGGCGGGCACAACTTTGATGATGGATCCCCCCTCTCCCAAGACGGGGTATCTGATACCGCCGCGGCAGGTGGACGGCGTGACCTCCAGCCACGACCATTACGACCACGCGTATTTCCCGCTCGCCGTGGGCGCGGCGCGGTTTACGGCGCCCGGCCCGTTTACGCTCAAGGATATGCGCATCACGGGCTTTTCCACCTTCCATGACAAAGAGCGGGGCAAACTGCGCGGCAAAAACATCATGTATCTTGTGGAGGTGGACGGCATCCGCATCCTGCACGCGGGCGATCTTGGCGCGCTGCCGGATGAGGAGACTCTCCGCGCCATCGGGCAGGTGGACGTGCTGCTGGTTCCCGTGGGCGGCACCTACACCATCGGCGTGCGCGAGGCGCTGGATCTTTGCAATCTCCTGCACGTCAGGGTGTCCATCCCCATGCACTACGCCACGCCCGACTGCAACATCAATCTCGCGGAGCTGATGCCGTTTTTGAACGCGTCCCGCGACTGCGCGATCCACCGCATGCGCGAGGACGAGCTGAGCCTTACGCACGACAGCCTTGGCGAGGATCGCATCGTGGTGCTGGAATACAAGCATCCGTGGAAGGAAGACGAGGAATAATATGCTGATACGCAATATCGCGGAACCCGCGGAGCTTTTTAGCGCCGTAAACGCCTGCAAAGGACGCGTGGAGCTTGTTACCGACGAAGGGGACAGGCTTAACCTGCGCTCCACGCTTTGCCAGTACATCGCGCTCACGCAGATGTTTCAGGATCGCCGTGTGGACGGCATAGAGCTTGTTTTAAGCGAGCCGGAGGATTTTGAAAAGCTCCGGCCATACCTTGATTTTCATGAATGATTCGCGGCTGGTACAGTAAATAATGAGGCACGGCGAAACCGCTTTCGTTTCACCGTGCCCTTTTTTTCATCTGTGTGCGAACCGAAGGGATACCCAACCGTGCCCGGCATGACAAACCGCTGCTGCTTCCTTATGAAATCGCTTCCTCCAGCGTCAGCCCGTTCTCCGTCAGATACAGCGCCATGTCCACGCCCACATAGCGGAAGTGCCACGGCTCGTACACCACGCCCGTGACGTCCTCTTTGTCCTTGGGATACCGCAGGATAAAGCCAAAGCGCGCGCAATTGTCCCTTAGCCACACGCCCTGCGGCGTTTCGCCGAAGCTTGCGCGCATGGCCTTATGATCCGCTGCCGTAAGATCGAAGGCAAGGCCGGTCTGGTGCTCGCTGCTGCCCGGCGGCATGGACGCGACGGGCGCGCCGTTTGCGCCGTAGTTCGGGTCTTCGCTAAGCTTCCTCTCCCAAATCGCCCGCTGCTCCTCATAGGCACGGTACGCGCTTAAGAGATAAAAGCCGTCCACGCCGTCCTGCTTGGCATCGCGCAGCATGGAAAACAGCGCCTCTGTCGCCGTGGCTTCGCCCATCTCGTCTTCCCGCTTGAGCGTGAGGTTTTCCGGCAGCTCCTCCCCCGCGATCCGCACAAGGTTTTCCGGCGCTTCAGGCGTCAGCGTGTTTTCGTTGGCGCGGTTGACAAGGCGCGTGTAAGGGTCGTTGAAAAGCCCCGCGTCGGCGCGCGCTTGCAGTATGCCGCCCGCCGCGTTCATCGCCGCGGGCGCTTCCTTAGCTGTCGGCGCGGCCATCGCTTCTGCGGGCGCCTCTGCCATCATGGGCGCGTCCGCCACCGCCATGTCGTACACCGCCGCTTCCTGCGTTTCCGCCGTTGCATCGGGCGCTTCCGCGGCCGCAGCGGCCGTCATGCCCGTTTCGTTTATCGCGGCGTTCCCTTTGAAACGCCCGCCGCGCGCCGCATACAGGCTCACGCTTATAAAGAGGATCGCGCAGGCCGCGACGGCGCTCCACACCCGCACGCGGTAGGACAGCGGCGGCTTTTTCTCCTGTTTTTGCTTTTGCATGACGGCGCGATACATCGCGTCGTAGTCCACGTCCCGATCCGCTTCGTCGGCAAGCGCGTAAAGGAGCTTATCCATATCGTCAGCCATGTATCTCACCACCCTTCTTCAGCGTTTCCAGCAGCTTTCCCTTCGCCCGAGACATGCGGGACTTGACCGTTCCTTCGCTCACGCCGCTAAGCGACGCGATCTCCTCGTAGGCAAGACCCGAGAAATAATGCAGCACCACCGTTTCGCGGTAAACCGCCGGCAATTCGTCGATCGCGCCGCGCACAAGCCTCTTTTGCTCGTTGTTGAGCGCCGAAAGCTCGGGCAGCGCCGATTCGTCCGTGTCGGGGCCGTCGAAAAGCGCCTCCGTATCGCTTGGGAATTCCCGCTTTTCACGCCGCTTTTTATCCATGCACAAATTATACGCCACGCGGTACAGCCAGCCCTTCTGCTGCGCGTCCGTCATGCCGGCAAGTTCCCGTTCATGCTTGATGGCGCGCATAAACGTATCCTGCGATACGTCCATGGCGTCGCTATCGCTTTTGAGTATGCCGTACGCCGTCCAGTACACCATGCGCGCATACGCGTGATAGGCGGCGTCAAAATCCCACTTTGCCACGGCGCTCTCCTTCGACATCAATAATACGAATGGATATCCCCTTAGGTTCCCATAAAAAATGATAACACATTCCCGTATAAAAAATTATAGCACAATACCGTCATTTCCTATCCCCTCTTTTCTCTTTTTCTGTTAAAATGATAAACAGGATATAAAGGGGGTGATGCGTGTTGCATACCATAGGCTTTGATAACGAAAAATACCTGACCATGCAGTCCGAGCATATCAAGGAAAGACTGTCCCGTTTCGGCGACAAGCTGTACTTGGAATTCGGCGGAAAGCTCTTTGACGACTACCACGCCGCACGCGTGCTCCCGGGCTTCGCGCCGGACAGCAAGGTCAAGATGCTGCTGCAATTAAAGGACGAAGCGGAGATCATCATCGCCATCAAGGCGGCGGACATCGAAAAAAACAAGGTGCGCGGCGATCTTGGCATCACCTACGACCTTGACGTTTTGCGCCTGATCGACGCGTTTCGCTCCATCGGTTTGTATGTAGGCAGCGTGGTGCTCACCCAATACGCGGGACAGCCCAGCGCCGACGCGTTCATTACGCGCCTTGAAAAGCTTGGCGTCAAGGCTTACCGGCACTATCCCATCGCCGGCTATCCCGCCAACGCCGACCTCATCGTCAGCGAGGAGGGCTATGGGCGCAACGAGTATATCAAGACCACGCGCTCCCTCGTCGTCGTCACGGCGCCCGGCCCCGGCAGCGGCAAGATGGCGACCTGCCTTTCCCAGCTCTATCACGAAAACAAGCGCGGCGTGCACGCGGGCTACGCGAAATTCGAGACCTTCCCCATTTGGAACCTCCCGCTCAAGCACCCGGTCAACCTCGCCTACGAAGCCGCCACCGCCGACCTTAACGACGTGAACCTGATCGACCCCTTCCACCTTGAAGCCTACGGCGTACCGACGGTCAACTACAACTGCGACGTGGAGATCTTCCCCGTGCTCGAGGCGATCTTCAAGCAGATCTACGGCGCGTGTCCGTATAAATCCCCCACGGATATGGGCGTTAATATGGCCGGCAACTGCATTTGCGACGACGCGGCCTGCTGCGACGCTGCCAAGCAAGAGATCATGCGCCGCTACTACGCGGAAGCCTGCGCCTTCCGGCAGGGGCTTTCCAGCGAGGACGGCGTGCTCAAGATCAAGC
>JAQVRG010000009.1 GCA_028701165.1 Eubacteriales bacterium
CTTCTCATACAACGGATTAAAAAAAGCATCGGGGATCGGATCAAGTGTATCCACGTTCTTCAAATATTTCACAAGGTTCTCATCACCGTTTGCGAGAAGAAACTCAGTAAAAGTCATAGGGTCGATCTGCATGAAGTTGATCTTCCCCACGGGGAAAGACGAAGGCTTAGCCAGAGCAATGCCAAGCAGCGAACCTGCACAGGCAATGTGATACTGCGGAGCGTTCTCACAGAAATACTTCATAGCATTTATGACCTTGGGGCAGTCCTGCACTTCGTCAAAAATGATGAGTGTCTTTTCAGGCAAAATCTTATAACCGCTGGCCAGCATTAGATTCTGCAGAATCCGATCCACATCCTTGGTGGTTTCAAAGAACTGTTTATATTCTTCGTTTTCATCAAAGTTGAAATAAGCGGTATTTTCATAATAGCGTCTGCCGAACTCTTTCAGAATCCAAGTCTTTCCCACCTGACGCACACCCTTCAGAATCAGCGGCTTTCGGTAGGGTGAATTCTTCCATTCAAGCAGTTTATTCAAAATCAATCGTTCCATAGAAACACTCCTTCACACTATTATTGGAGTTTTGAGGTTTTGTAATCACACTATTATTATACTCAGAACTTGTGAACAAATCAACTTATTTCACAAAATTATTAATGTAGGACTACAATACATATTAGACAGACGAGAAGAAAAAGGATGAAGGATTCGCACAAATCGGTTATTGTGAGTTTGCTAAGAACCAACAATGATCGAAAGGAAGTGCAAATCCCTCATGAAAACTGTAACACAGAACATGAAGTACAGGCAATCCCTAATGTGCTACGCCAAGAAATATGGCGTATCCAGAGCGTCGCGGAAATATAACCGTCCGCGCTCCACCATTTACTTCTGGCTGTCAAGGTACGACGGAACGATCGAATCGTTGGCCGATCACTCCAAACGTCCGCACTCTCATCCAAATCAGCATACCGAGACGGAGCTAAAACTCATCCGGGATATGCGGCGAAGGAACCCCACGCTGGGATTGATCGACCTGTGGTGTAGGCTGCGTAAACGAGGATATACGCGCTGCCCTGAAAGTCTGTACCGCGTGCTCAAACGCTTAGGCGCTTTGCCCGAACAGCCACAAAAGCAATCATACAAGCCCAAACCTTATGAACAGATGACCTACCCAGGCCAACGTGTGCAAGTAGACGTCAAGGTCGTTCCGCATTCCTGCTGCCCTCAAGGACAAAGGCTGTTTCAATATACCGCCATCGATGAGTTTTCAAGGCTTCGATACTTAGCGGCTTACGAAGAACAAAGCACTTACTCCTCCGCTGATTTTCTTCTCAAAGTCACCGCCTTTTTCAGAAAGAAGGGAGTGACTATCGAGTGTGTACAGACGGATAACGGCTTCGAGTTTACCAATCGTCTGAACAGCTCCGGTTGCCCAAGCTTTACGCTCTTTGAAAGAACCGCCGCCGAGCTGGGTATCCGACACAAGCTGATTCGCCCGTATACGCCGCGTCACAACGGCAAGGTGGAGCGCAGTCACCGCGAGGATCAGCGTCGCTTCTACGATACCCACTGCTTTTACTCGCTCGCCGATTTCGATGCACAGCTCGCTGTGCATCGAAGGGCCTCCAATAACCGCCCTATGCGTCCTTTACAGTATATCTCTCCCAACTCCTTCTTGCGTGCCTATACTGTCCAACATGTTTGACAAACCTACATTTTATGCAATTCGCAATTATTTCTTACAGATTCGCTTTCGCCGCAAGATACATGTCGCGCATGGCGCGGGCGTCCTCCGCCATCGTGCCCTTGGATTCGCAGATGCACACGGGCGTATAACCGCGCTTTGCAAACAGGTCTGCCAACGGCTCGAAATCCGGCCCGTATTGCGTTTCCGCAAAGGTACGGTGCTGTTTTTCCCCGCCTTTTGTGTATTCCATCCGTGAAAAATGCACGTGGATACGCTTTGCGCGATCTATACCTATGCCGTTTTCAAGCGTATCCAGTATCTTCGCGTAATCCTCCTGCGAACGGATGCCGCCGAGCGTTCTGCAATATAAATGCCCAAAGTCTATGGTTGGCAAAATACGCTCGTCAACGCCGCAGAGCGCGACGACCTCCTGAAGATCGCCAAGCTGGTTGATCTTCCCCATCGTTTCGGGACAAAGCGTAATATCGCCAAGCCCTTCGGCATCCACTACGCTGATAATCTCGCGGAAGAAAACGATCGCGCGGGATAAAATCTCGTTTCGGTCTCCGCCGCTTGCGGAACCGGGATGAAACACGGCGCGCGAAGCGTGGAGCGCCTTCGCCACACGGAGCGAATCAAGGAAATAACCTATATTCTTTTCCTTCTTTTCCGCATCCTCAACGGCGAGGTTGATAAAGTACGGCATATGGACGCTCATTTGAACGCCGTTTTCTTCCGCGAGCACGGCAATTTCACTTGCCTTTGCTTCGCTTAGGCGTACGCCGCGTCCGAAGGAATACTCAAACGCGTTCAAGCCCATGCCCGCGATCCATGCCGGCATTTCCAGCGAAGACGTATGCCCTTGCGCGTAAAAGCTGTCGCTGTTGCCGGCGGGGCCGAATTTGATTTTCATCTTATTTCCTCTTTTCTTTCGTATGATCCGTTTTAAAAGTAGGCGTTTACGTCTCCCATGCCGTTTCTAAGCTTTGCAAGCGCTTTCTTCTCGATACGGGACACATAGGATCGGCTTATGCCAAGTATCTGCGCCACTTCGCGCTGCGGCATAGGGCAGCCGCCCTTTAAACCGTAACGGAGCTGTATCACAATTTGTTCTCGGCCGTTCAGCCGATTTTCTACAAGCGTGCGCAGCTGCCCCGCCACAATGGACATCTCCGCAATATTGTGCGTCTGCTCCGCGTCGCTGCCCAGCACGTCCGCAAGGGCGATTTCGTTGCCGTCCCTGTCTACGCCGATAGGGTCGCTTATGGATACCTCGCCTGCCTGCTTCTTTTCCGTACGAAGGTACATAAGTATCTCATTTTCTATGCACTTGGAAGCATAGGTCGCCAGCGTATTGCCCTTTCCAGACTTAAAGGTAGCTACGGCCTTGATCAAGCCCACCGTACCGATGGATATAAGATCGTCGGCTTCCCGTCGCGCGGTGGTATACTTCTTGGCGATATGCGCCACCAACCGAAGATTATGCTCGATAAGGCTGCATCGCGCATCCGCGTCGCCCTCCGCCATGCGCTCTATCGCCCGTTTCTCCTCATCAGGCGTAAGCGGCTCGGGAAAGGAGCTGCCGAGCTGCATACGTCCCGTAAGGAAAAATACGTTCCGCAGCAGAGATAATAAAGCGTCCAACATAGGCTTCACCTCCGTAATGGAGGATATGCCGTGTTTTTTTTGATTATTTGCTTATTCGCAAAATATCGCCGCTTTGCACCGGGATCTGACATCCCACATATAAGCGCTCCTTAGGATGCGGTGCGCTTTGCTTGGGCGTTCCATCCTCCGCCCATATTCCCTCTACTCTAAAGGCGCGCCTAACCTCCCTTGGGGATAGTATGCCCAGCGTGTCGCCGTCAAAAAAGCGGTTGCGCTGTTCAACCAAAGCGCGCTTTTCCGCCTCGTCGTATGACAGCACAACAGCCGCGATGTCCATGTCCGTCGCATACTGCGCGCTCTGGTTTTCCTGTCCTTGCGCGCCGGGGTTGCCAAGCGCAAAACCCGTCCAGTAGGGGCGATGGCTCGCCTTATCAAGCTCCGCGTACACATACTCGGGCGGCGTTTCTCCGCTTTCTATCGCGTCAAGTGCCATGCGATAAGCGTTTGTAACGGTCGCCACATACGCCACCGATTTCATGCGCCCCTCGATCTTCAGACTGCAAACGCCCGCTTCTATGATCCGATCCAGATACCGTATCAAATTCAGATCGCGGGAATTGAGCACGAAGCTCCCTTTTTCATCCTGCTCTACGGTAACGTAAGCACCGTCGCTTCCCTTCTCCCGCATCTCGTACGCCCACCTGCAAGGCTGCACGCACTCGCCGCGGTTGCTGTCGCGTCCGTCAAGATAATTGCTTAATAGGCAGCGGCCGGAGTAGGATATGCACATGGCGCCGTGGACAAACATCTCAAGCTCCAGCGTTTGCGGTGTGTTTTCTCTAAGCGCCTTGATCTGCTGAAGCGTCATTTCACGCGCCAAAACGATACGGCTGATCCCCTGTTCATGCCAAAACAAAGCCGCCTCGGAATTGAGCGTATTCGCCTGCGTGGAAAGATGCAGCGGCATAGCAGGCACAATTTTACGCGCCATGCGAATCACGCCCGGATCGTTCACGATCAGCGCGTCCGCCTTTGCGTCCGCCGCCTGCATAAGCAGCGACGGCAAATCCTTGAGATCATCGTCCCGTGGAAAGGCGTTACAGGCGACGTATACCTTCGCGCCGCTTTGATGCGCGGTATCGCAAGCCTCGCAAAGCTCGGCAAACGAGAAATTATCCGCAAAATTGCGCAGGCTCATGCGCTGCGCGCCCACATATACGGCGTCCGCGCCAAAGCGCAGCGCTGTTTTCAATCGTTCCATGTTGCCCGCCGGCGCCAATAGCTCGGGCGGCGCGCTACTCGTTCTCATTCTCCGCCTCCGGCAGCTCCGACATGCTTTTGAAAAACGCGTCGGCCTCCGCGGGCGGCATGCTCGTCACATCCTTGAGGCTTCGGCGTATCTGCCTTGTGCGTACGCCAATAAGCGCGTCAAGATCGCTGTTTGCGCGCACAAGACGCTCCTGCGTTTTTGTAAGCGTATCCTGAAATTTATCAAATTCCGTACGAACGGCTGATAGTATTTTCCAAACCTCGCCGCTTCGTTTTTGAATCGCCAAGCTGCGAAAGCCCATTTGCAGGCTGTTGAGTATAGCCGCCATCGTGGAAGGCCCCGCGATACATATGCGGTAATCATGCTGAAGCTGCTCAAGCATCCCCATTTTCACGACCTCTGCGTATAAGCCCTCCGTCGGCAGAAAGAGGATGGCAAAATCCGTGGTCTGCGGCGGATCGACATACTTATTGTGAATATCTCTGGCAAATTCGCGCACGCGTCCCTTGAGCGTTGCCTGCGCAGCTTTCAGGCGTTCCGGAACCCCCGCTTCGTAAGCGTCCATAAGCTCCGCGTAGGCGTCCATGGGAAACTTGCTGTCTATAGGCAGGTAAACGGGCGCTTCGTCCCCCGGCAGCTTAATCGCAAACTCGACGGGCTTTTTGCCATCCTTCTCGATCATCACATTCGTTTCATACTGCTCCGGCGCAAGAAGCTCCGAGAGTATCGCGCCAAGCTGTATCTCACCTAAAATCCCGCGCGTTTTCACACCGGAAAGCACCTTTTTCAGATCTCCTACGCTTCCCGCCAGCGTCTGCATTTCGCCCAATCCCTTATACACCTGCTCCAATCGCTCGTTTACGAGCGCAAAGGACTGCGTCATGCGCGCGTCCAGCGTTTTTTGCAGCTTCTCGTCAACGATGCCGCGCATCTCATCCAGTTTTTTATTGTTGTCCTCCTGTAAATAGGTCAGCCGCTTTTCTACGGCTGCACGCACATTTTCAAGCTTCGCTTCGTTTTCTATGGCAAAATGGTTCAGCCGCGCGTCCATCTGACGGCTCATATCCAAGAGTATGGTGCGGGAATTCTCCTGCTTTTCGCCCAGCATCTCGCCCATATTGCGCACCGCGCGCTGCGTGCTGTCAATAAGCTCCACGCGCAGTATCTGCTGCGTCTGCTGCATATCGTCCCGTATCTGCTCCACGTCGTTTAGCAGACTGTTGTTTTTCTGCCGATGCAGCGTGACGATCACAAGGATCAGCAGCACGATATGCAAAATGCAAAGAATAATGAGTATAATATCCGTCATACTTCGTTCACCTCAACAAAATCCGCCGTGTCAAAAGAAGGATATTGTACCCGCATGAGCATAAGCCCCTGCGGCGGCGCCGTAGCGCCCGCGTCCTCGCGCTTTCCGCTTTCAAGCGCTTTTTCTATCGCGTTTTCGTCGCACAGACCGCCGCCGATCTCCAGCATCGTGCCGACAAGTATGCGCACCATATTGTACATGAATCCGCTGCCCGCGACGTCGTAGTACAGCAGACTGCCGTGGCGCGTCCATGCCGATCGGTAGAGCGTGCGCACTGTGCTGTTAAGACGCGTGCCCGCGGTTTTGAAAGCCACGAAATCGTGTTCGCCTAGCGCCTGCGACGCCGCGCGCTCCATGCGCCCCAAATCCAGCGCGCCGTGATAATGCAGCGCCGTATTCCTTCGAAACGCGGAGGCGTGCGCGCCAAGCTCTATTGTATAGCGGTAATGCTTCTGCTTCACATCATAACGCGCGTGAAAATCCGGCTTCGCCTCGTCGCTGAACTGCACGCGTATATCCGGCGGCAGACCCGCGTTTAGGGCAAACGCCCACTTATCGGAAGGTATCCTGCTTTCCGTATCAAAATGCGCCACCTGTGCCAGCGCGTGCACGCCGCTGTCCGTTCGGCCGGAACCATGCAGCGCCGCGGGCTTGCCGGAAAGCTTTTCGATCTCTTTTTCCAGCACGGCCTGCACGGCGACGCCGTTAGGCTGCGTCTGCCAGCCGACATATCCGGTTCCGTCGTATTGGACGATTAAGCGTATGCGTTTCATGGCTGCTCCCTCCCCAAGGGTTTGACCGTATGCGAATTGGCGGTTTGCACAAAACAAAGCTCCGGCTGACCGTTAAGATAGTATAACGTTACGATCTCCTCCTCGCGCGTCGCAAGCAGGATCAGCACCACATCGCCCGTTTCCTCCACCCTTGAAGGGAAACCGGCTTCGCGGCTTGCCGCTACAGCCTGTGTAAGATCGGCGTCGCGTAAGATCGACTGTATGGTCGCGTCTCGGTATTCCCCCTCTACATAAAGCTCCTCCTCGCGCGCGGTATAACCAAAAGTATCCAGCATAGCGATGATCTCGTTAAAGGGGTTGGCGTTAGCGATATGCAGCTTCATCGCCACAGCGCCAACAAGGAGTCCCAGCGCCAGCAGCAGCAATACGTTCTGTGCGGTTTTGTTTTTGATTATCGCGCTCATAGCAGCAGCCCGCCCGCGAGGACGACAGCAAACAGGAGCAGCAGCGCGCACGCCGCAAGAAAGTCGTTGCGGCCGCAGCGCAGCACATGCATGCGCGTGCGCCCCTCGCCGCCGTGGTAGCAGCGACTTTCCATAGCCATCGCCAGCTCGTCCGCTCTTCTGAAGGCGCTGATAAAAAGCGGCACAAGTACCGGTACCATCGCTTTGGCGCGCTTTACGATGTTGCCCGTTTCAAAATCCGCGCCGCGCGATATCTGTGCGCTGCTGATCTTATCCGCCTCCTCCATAAGCGTGGGTATGAAGCGAAGCGCGATCGTCATCATCATCGCAAGCTCGTGTGCGGGAAATTTAACTTTCTTGAGCGGCGTAAGCAGAAGCTCCAGCCCGTCGGTCAGGCCGATGGGCGTAGTCGTGAGCGTGAGCAGCGACGTACCGCTTACAAGAAGTATCAAACGCACGGTGATAAAAACCGCCTGCCGTATGCCGCCTGTCGTAATATGAAGCGGCCCTAAGCGCCAAAGCGTTTCCCCCGTGCCGATGACGAACAGGTTAAGTATAAACATGAAAATCAAAATAAAGCGCAGGGGCTTTAGCGATTTCCACAGATAGCTCATGGGCACGCGCGAAAGATAGGTCGCTATAAGGATAAAAAGAAATACCGGCAGAAACATCATCACCTTTTTCACAAAAAACACGATGATGATAAACGCGATCATGCCGATGATTTTCGTCCGCGGATCCAGCTTATGCACGGGCGAATCGCCGGGAAAGTATTGACCCAGCGTGATATCCTTAAACATGCTTTCGCCTCCCCCGCAGAAAGCGCAGCATGCTTTCCTGATCGTATACGTCCAGCGGCACGTCGATGCCCTTGTCGCGCATCGCCTGCGCGAGCGCGGCGATCTGCGGCACGTCCAAGCCTACGCGCGTAAGCGCCTCGCTTTGTCCGAACAGCTCGCGCGGTGTGCCGATATATGCGACAGCTCCTTTGTTCAGCACGACGATACGCTGCGCTACGCGCGCCATATCGTCCATGGAATGCGATACCATAACGACGGCGCAGCCCGTTTTTTCGCGCAGCCCATCCAGCATATCCAATATCTCGTGCCTCCCCGAAGGATCAAGCCCCGCCATGGGTTCGTCCAGCACAAGATATTTAGGGCGCATAGCAAGAATACCCGCGATGGCCGCGCGCCTTTTTTCTCCGCCCGAAAGCTCAAAAGGTATCTTCTCGGCAAAAAGCTCAGGCTTAAGACCAACGGTCAAAAGCGCGTCGCATACGCGAAGGGCGATCTCGCCTTCATCAAGCCCCAGATTGCGTGGGCCAAAGGCCACGTCTTTTGCTACGGTTTCTTCAAAAAGCTGATATTCCGGATATTGAAACACAAGTCCTACAAGCTTTCTTCCCAGCAGACGCTGTTTTTTATCCGCCATGTCCAGCCCGTCAACACAGACGCTCCCCGTTTCCGGCTGAAGAAGCCCGTTAAGATGCTGCACAAGCGTGCTTTTCCCGCTGCCGGTATGACCGATAATCCCCAAGAACTCGCCTTCCCGTATGGTAAGGGTCACATCGCTAAGCGCGCTGTTGGATAACGGCCCGCCCGTCTTATAGGAATACGTAAGATTTTTTATAACAATGGGCATAAAGCCTCCAGCATAGCGTCTATGGTGATGCACGCGTCGGGTATACCCCAGCCCTCCGCGTTGAGCGCGTCCCGAAGCGCGGCGATCTCCGGCACGTCCAAGCGGTTTTCCTTTAACAGCGCAGTCTGCGCGAACACCTTTTGCGGCGTATCCAATGCGATAATCTCACCGCGCGCCATAACCGCTACGCGATCCGCCATGACGGCTTCCTCCATATATTGCGTGATCATTACGACGGTCATGCCGCGCGATCTGTTCAGTTCCCGTATGATGCGCAATACATCCCGCCGTCCCTTCGGATCCAGCATGGCGGTCGCCTCGTCCAGCACGATCACACGCGGCCGCATCGCCAGCATCCCCGCGATCGCAACGCGCTGTTTTTGTCCGCCGGAAAGCATGTGCGGCGCACTGCGCGCCATTTCCGTCATTTCCACATCCGAAAGCGCTTCCCGCACGCGTGTTATGATCTCTTCCGTTGGAACGCCGAGATTTTCCGGCCCAAACCCAACATCTTCCTCCACAACCGTCGTGACGATCTGATTATCCGGGTTTTGGAAGACCATGCCGACCGTCTGCCGTATCGCAAGCGTATTCGCTTCGTCCTTCGTATTCATGCCGGATACGAGCACGTCGCCGGACGTTGGCAGCAGCAGCGCGTTAAGGTGCTTCGCCAGCGTGCTCTTCCCCGAACCGTTATGTCCTGCAACCGCCAAGAACTCACCCTCGCGGATATGCAGCGATACATCCTGTAAGGCGGGCGCTTCCCCCGGCGCGTAGCAATAGCTTATGTGATCCAAACGGATCATAGGCTTCCTCCGTCGTTTCATTTTATACCAAGTGTAGCCTACCATACTTCGCCGTAAAAGGAAAGGCATTTACACCTTCTTGGGTCGCACGAATTTACAGAACATTCAATATTTGCTGTAAAATCGACTGGAAACGCACTATATATTGCGTTATAATCCAAATATGGAAAATGTTAAGCAGGATAAGAAGCTGCTGCGTACAGTTCGCGGCGCCGGATTTCGGCGCGTGCGTACCGTGGTGTTTATTTTGATCGGTACAGCCGTCGTCGCTTTCGCCGTGATACCGCTGATTTTCGATTCGATCCATCCCATCGCGCCCTATCAGGACGTATTTCTGCCCATCCAAGAAGCTTCGCTCCCGCAGGCTGACGATACGGTTCCCGCCGCCCCGCCGGAAACGCCCGCAATGCAGGAAGCCGCGATACAGGCGGTTGCCGTTTCGCCGGAAACGCCCGCCGTCCGCACGTTGCAGCCCGGCGACGTCGATCCGCTGGTCGCGCAGGTACAAACACGCCTGATGGAGTTGGGCTATATGGACGGCGACGAGCCAACGGAAAAATTCGGCGAACAGACACAAAACGCCCTACAGCGTTTCCAGCGCACGCACTATATGGCGCAAACAGGCATTGCGGACGCATTGACGCAAAGCATTCTTTTTTCATCCGAGGCTAGGACCTATTCGCTCGAAAAGGGCAATTCCGGTAATGATGTGCGCAAGCTGCAATACCAGCTAAGCGATCTTGGATACTATACGGATAAAACGAACGGTTACTTTGGCGTCGCCACCGTTCGCGCGCTTTCCGCCTTTCAAACGAAAAACAAGCTGAATGCCGACGGCATTGCCAGCGCGAATACGCTGGACGTATTGTATTCCTCCAAAGCGCGTCCCAAGATCGACCCTACGCCCACGCCAAAGACCACCAAAACGCCTAAGCCTGCAAAGACGCCAAAACCCGGCTCCTCCTCCGCTTGGACGGCGCCACCGGAAACGCAGCGTCCCTCTAGCGGCGGTTCGAGCGCGATTACGCAGGTCGGCAGCGGCTTGGACGTGTTTTTAAGCGTCGCACTCGCGCAGGAGGGCAAGCCCTACGTTTACAGCAACGAAGGCCCGGATTCTTATGACTGCTCCGGCCTTGTTTACTACAGCCTTCGCAGCGTAGGCATCAATGTAGGCAGGCTCAGTGCCAAGCATTTTGCGAATGTCGATACATGGCAAACCGTTCCCACCAAGGATTATCTTGCGCCGGGCGATCTTCTCTTCTTCACCAACAGCTCGGGCGCGGGCGCTATAGGGCATACGGGCATCTACCTTGGCAACAATAAATTTATCCACGCCTCCTCCTCCGCCGGCCGCGTCGTAATCAGCACATGGTCCGACTGGTGCAGCACAAATTTCCAATGGGGCAAACGTATTTTCTGATGCGGTTTTGCTAAAAAAGTACGCATTTGCTATTGATTCCGCTTGCCTTTACCTGTAAGATAGCCGTATGGCATTGATCGCGGTCAACAATTTAAGCAAGTCCTTCGGCACACGCCTTCTTTTTGAAGGCGTGCGCTTTGAGGTGGAGCCGCGCGATCATATCGGCCTTGTCGGCGTAAACGGCTGCGGTAAAACCACGCTTTTCCGTATGCTTCTCAAACAGGAGCAGCCCGATGGCGGTAGCGTTTCCATCAGCCGGGAAACGCGGCTTGGCGTTATGGCGCAGATGGTGGAAAACATCCGCAGCACCGTTTTTGAAAGCACGCTTTCCGTATTCTCCGAATTGATCGAAACCGAAGCCGCCATACACGCGATCGAGGATGCGCTTTCCCTATCCCCCGCAAACGCGCTGCCGCTTGTGAGCAAGCAGCAAGCGCTTCGGGAGCGCTTTGCACAGGAGGGCGGTTTGACCTATAAAAGCCGGACGCGCGCGATGCTCCTAGGGCTTGGTTTTACACAGGACGAGTTGGATAAGCCGATGGAAAGCATGAGCGGTGGGCAGCGAAACAAAGCGCAGCTTGCGCGCGTGCTGCTTTCAAACGCCAATGTGCTGCTGCTAGACGAACCAACAAACCATTTGGATATCGCCGCCATACAGTTTCTCGAGGATTACCTTAGCGCTTATCGCGGCGCTTTTATCGTCATATCCCATGACAGATACTTTCTTGACAAGGTCACGACAAAAACCATGGAGTTGAAAAATTGTGCTTTGACCGTTTCAAACGGCAATTACTCCCGCCATATCGAGCTGCAAAGCACAGAGCAGGAGATTCAAAAAAGGCACTATCTCCATACGCAGCGCGAGATCAAGCGGATCGAGGGCATCATTGCGCAGCAGCGAAGATTTGGTCAGGAGCGTAATTTCATCACAGCCGCATCCAAGCAGAAGCAGGTCGAACGCTTAAAAGCCACGCTGGTCGCGCCTGAAAAGGATACCGCCTCCATCCACTTTCATTTCACCTGCCGCGAGGTGGGCGGCAACGACGTTTTGCTGTGCGAAAACCTCTCCAAAGCCTATGAAAAGCCCGTCTTCAAAAACGTAAACCTGCTTTTGAAGCGCGGCGAACGGGTATTTCTGCTGGGCGAAAACGGCTGCGGTAAAACCACGCTGCTTCGTATCATCATGGGTAAGGAGTTTCAGAATGACGGTGAAGCCCGTTTCGGCTCTCATGTGCATCCCGGTTATTATGAGCAGCATATGACGTCTATGCGGGACGGCAACACCGTGCTAGGCGAGATCAACGACGCGTATCCGAAGCTCGATAATACACAGGCGCGCTGCGCGCTCGCGGCGTTTCTGTTTCGCGGCGATGACGTCGATAAAGACGTCGCCACGCTTTCCGGCGGCGAAAAGGCGCGCATCCAGCTTCTCAAGCTCATGCTTTCGGGCGCGAATCTTTTGCTGTTGGACGAACCGACGAATCATCTTGACATCGCCTCGCGCGAGGCCTTGGAGCGCGCGTTGGAGGAGCACGAGGGAACCATGCTCATCGTCACGCACGACAGATACCTTGTCAACCGTTTAGCGGATCGCGTGCTGGTGATGGGAAAGGACGGGCTTACCGAGCATATCGGCGGTTACGACGACTATATGGCCGCTGTGAACGACGCGAGAGACGAAGCGGAAGCCGTCGAAAAGCCCAACGATTATAAAGCGATGAAGCAGCGCCAAAATGAGATCAACCTAGCAAAAGGCGAAGTGCAGCGCGCGGAAGCGCGCATCGCGGACGCGGAGGCGGCGCTCAACGCTTTACAGAAGGCTATGGCTGCCGCCGCCACGGATTACAGCAGGGTGCAAGCGCTCTCTATTGAGGCAAACAAAAAACAGGCCGAGATCGACCTGCTCTATGAGGCGTGGGACAAGGCGCAAAAAGCGCTTGAAAGCCTGCGCATTACAAACTGAATCTATTCTTCTTCTTTCGTTTCTTCCGCGATATGCTCTTTTGCCGCAAGCTGCTCGGCTTTTTTCTGTTCTCTGCGTTTTTGCCTCCAAATACCGTAAGCAAAGCCCACGATCACAGCCACGAGCGCAACATATCCCCAAATGCTGGTCTCTCCCATGCGTTCATCCTCCTTCGTTTTTACCCAAATCAATATACCATACTTTCCCCGCATTGTCCAAAGCAATCGAGGGTGCTATAATATGGAAGATACTTAACTACGCAAGGAGATCATAAGCATGGCAATCGAGGCGGTACGCAAATACTTTGCGCAATACGGCATAGAAGACAAGGTACGCGAGTTCGAGGTTTCCAGCGCCACGGTGGAGCTGGCGGCGCAGGCGGTCGGCGTGGAGGGCGCGCGGATAGCAAAAACGCTTTCCTTCCGGAAGGACGACGGCTGTATACTTGTGCTTGCCGCCGGCGACGCCAAGATCGACAATAAAAAATTCAAGGAACGCTTCGGCATGAAAGCGCGCATGCTTACCGCGGATGAAGTTTTAGAACTGATCGGCCACGCGGTCGGCGGCGTTTGCCCGTTTGCGGTAAAGGATACGGTGTTGGGCGTTTATCTCGATGAATCCATGAAGCGTTTCGATACGGTCTTCCCCGCCTGTGGCAGCAGCAACAGCGCGATCGAGTTGACCTGCGACGAGCTTTTCCGCTATTCCAACGCCGAAGCTTGGGTAGACGTCTGCAAACTGCCGGAGGTGGAATAACGTTCTATGCGGATCGTAAAACGCGGCTTCCTTCTATCGCTTGCGCTTTGCCTTGCGCTCTCCCTTATAGGCTGTTCAAGCCAAACGCTCAATCAGGCGGCGCAGCTTTTATTGGAGGAGTACGCTTCACAGCAGCCGCAGGGCGCGGTTCCCTCCCCCGCCCTTGATCTTTGGACGTCGCCGCCCGATGCGGTCAATACGCCCAAAGCCGCAAAAACGCCCCAAGCAAAGCCTTCTCCTTCGCCGCATAATGCGCAGGATAACGGAGAGGTTACCTATGGCAAAGCGTATACAACGCCCGAGGATGTCGCGCGCTATCTGCACGAATATGGCGAACTTCCTTCAAACTTCATTACCAAATCCAAAGCAAAAGCCTTAGGTTGGGACGCCGCGAAGGGCAATCTTCAAAAGGTCGCGCCCGGCATGAGCATCGGCGGCGATTATTTCAGCAACTACGAAGGAACGCTTCCCACAGCGAAGGGCCGAAAATGGTACGAGTGCGACGTGAACTACGCGGGAGGCTATCGCGGCGCCGAGCGCATCCTGTATGCAAGCGACGGTTTGATCTTCTATACGGACGATCATTATAACACCTTCAAACAACTGTATTAGTTTAGGAGAACAGTATGACGCGCTATATTTTAGACGGCAAGCGCATGCAGACCCGCGACGCCATGCACGATGTTTTACAGGAGGTCTTTTCCGCGCCCTCTTATTACGGGCGGAATCTTGACGCGCTGCACGATGTGCTGAGCGATTTTTCCTATCCCTTCGAAATTCTCTTTCGCAACCCGGAATGTATGCCGCAGTCTCTTTTCCCTTCACTTGCGGCGGTTCTGTTGAATCTGTGCCGCGAAAACCCTGACGCCGTACTCTCCTTCGCTTCCGATACGCTTGTGCCGGGGCATTATCGTCATTTTAAAGGCCGCGAATACCGCTTGCTGCATATAGCGCTCCATTCGGAAACCTTGGAACCGATGGTCGTTTATCAAGCGGATTACGGAAGCCGTGGCATATGGGTGCGTCCCGCCGCCATGTGGAGCGAGCGCCTTACGCGCGACGGCGTGGAAATCCAGCGCTTCACCCTCATAGACAGCGAATAGAACGCGGCAAGCATTGCCGATAAAAAAGTCATTTACAACGTGCCGCGCCTATGTTAAAATACATCTTGTTCGAGCCGGAATGATGGAATTGGCAGACGTGACGGACTCAAAATCCGTTGGGGTTAAACCCGTGTGGGTTCAAGTCCCACTTCCGGCACCAAAATGTTTTAATGAAATAGATATTTCACCAAAAAACCCAGACATCGTCTGGGTTTTTTGGTACTCTGGCAAGAGGATTCTGAAATCAGACTCCACCGTAGATATTTGAAACGAAAAAGATACGAACCGCATATAATGCCCCTACAGCCGCTTTGGTTGGTCAATTACGACCTTCCAAAGCGGCTTTTTTGTTCTTTTCTCTTATTTCTTCGCCGTTTTCATTCTGTTTTCAATTCAACAGGGAGGTCACCAATATGGGCCCAAACACACGCAGATATAACAAGTTCAAAGGGTATACCGCCGCTGATTGCGACTGTAAATGGTGTCTGCATAACGGCGGCAAAAAGCGCGGCTGCCTCGTCCCCGTATGCTGCTGCCTCGAAGAACGCATCAAGGCCGGATGCGATCTGACGAGAGGTGCGGACGGTTATCGGCACATTATTGTTAATGTCGCAGAATAAGCATTTCCATCCCC
>JAQVRG010000198.1 GCA_028701165.1 Eubacteriales bacterium
CTTCATCATGGCGCGCACCTGCTGGCTCGCACCTTCGTGATAGTGGAGGATGAGCAGGTACGAGGAGCTGCCGCCGACCTTGGCGACGGAGAGCACGATGAGGATCACGCCGATGCACAACGCCGAAATGATCGCCACATCGTAAAAGCGGGTACCGATGGCGATACCCTCGCCCACGGCCCAGAACATGAACACCGTATCCACAGGGTCCTTGACCGCCGTGCGGAAACGGATGATGGACAGCGCGCCGACCATACCAAGGGAAAGCGTCAGGTTGTTGTTGATGAGCATCAGCATCAGCGCCGTGACGAGCGTGAGCATCACAAGGCTTACGTTGAAGTTGCGCGAATACATCACGCCGCCGAAGGATTTCTTATAGATAAAGAAGATGAACAGGCCGACAAGCAGCGCGATCCCCAGCGTGAGCAGAACCTGCAGCGGGCTTAATGTGCTTGAAATAAAGCTTTTGATGAACTCCATGGTAAACTCCTCCAAAGTTGAATGGTTTGCGGTGGTAGCGTGCGCGCTTACAGCTCGTACTTGCGGCAAAGGCAATATTTGCTGATGGCGGACTGCTGTGCGCTGCCCGTTTGTATCAGCGAGCGGATGTAGGTGGAGAGATACTGGTTAAACTTGACCTCCATCACCATATCATAGCCGTCTATGACGGGATAGGTGACGATATCCGGGTTAAACAGATCGACGCTGCGGTAGCCCGTGCGGATGTTCTTATCGAAGGTGACGCGCACATCCTGCAAGGGGAAAACGTAAGGCTCGCGCGTGTAATCCACGATCACCACGGGCTTAAGCCCCCCCGCGAAAGCGCCGAACATGGCCTTAGCAAAAGGCTCGGGGCGGTCTGAAAGAAAGCTGTACGCGCCGTCGATAAGCGCCTCCGCCTCCTCGCGGTTGAGGGAGAGGGAATCCTTGAGGATGTAGCCCTCTTTTTTATGCTTGCGCTCCAGCTTGATCACGTCGTCCTGCATATTATAGATGCGGATGCGGTACTTGTCGCGGTTGTCAAGGCCGTCAAGCTTGGTGCGCAGCGCGCCGTCGTTATAATCGTCAAAATACAGGCTGCGGATAAAGTATTCGCCGCCTTGCTTGCGCGCGTGCGCGTCCTGCTCCATGGCGCGGCGCAGGCGCTGGTGCAAGAGCGTATACTCGCCTTGGTTCAAATAGTATTTCAGCTCGTGCCGGTAGGCGGGCTTATGGGGCTTTGCGCTGCTCACGCGCCGAACACCTCCTGCATATAGGCGTCGGAAAGGGAAAATTCCGACTGGATCTGGGCGCGAAGCGACGCGTCCCGCCCGTTTGCGAAGTCGTGCAGCCGCTTGATCTCGCTTTGGAATCTGTCGTAATCGCCTACGCATTCGGCAAGCTGCTTGACGCCCATAAAGGTCTCTTGGTTGAACTTCTCGCGCTCCCGCTTGATCTCCGGCTCCACGATCGCATAAAGCTCGTCGATTCGCGCGTTCACACGCTCTGCATTATACACGTTTTGGAGCATATACGCAAATCTTCGGATAAAAGCGTCCCGCCACGCGTCGTTCTTCAAAAGCGCGTTGAATAGATCCGACAAGGGCTTGCTGCTCTCCCGTCTGTAGGCGAGCGTCTTGTGGGACGCGTCGCGCATGCTCCAGCAGAAATCATAGTAGATAAAGCGCCACTTGCCGCCGGGCAGCTTATAGTACTGCACGTTCCACGTATCCGTGTTGGAGGACCAGATTTCCGCGATCATGTAATCGGCGAAGCTGTCCGTATCAAGCTGCGAGGTTACATGCGCGTAGGCGTCCTTTTGTGAGAGATCGTGGGACTTGACGTACTCCATCAAATCGTTCCATTCGTCGGCTGTGCCGTGGCTTACGCGCGTACTGCTCTTGACGAGGTCGAGGTTCATCGCGTCCTCCACGCCCTCATGCTGCGCTACAAAGAAGCGGCTGCGCTTTTCCTTGAGGAAGTAAACGCCCCAGTATTCGCCGTTTAGATAGAGCACATACGGCTTGTACGCCTGCACGAGCACATGCGCGTCCGTCCCCTCAAGAAGCCCGGTCGCAAGCTCGTCGCGGATCTTGGAGTAGTTCTGATCCTGCGCGCCCGCGCGCAGCACGACGGATTTATATTCCTCATAGGGGCGGTTGTCAAAAAACGGATAGGCCATGCGATCCGCGCCGTAATCGTCCCGCGCGACTAGATTAAAGCCCTTTTGCGCGCGTCCGCGCCCGTACGCGCCCGCGATGCGCAAGTCGATATCCTGCGAGAAGACCTGCGTGCCCGCGTCGTCGCACACGGAAAAATTGCCCGGGCGCGTCCACGCCGCCTGATCCTGTTCGCCCTTCTTGCCCTGATAGAAGTTGGAGCTTACCAGCATGTCGGTATAGTTGGTGGTGTTTTCGTCGTAGTTGTCGCCGTAGGCATAGATGCCGGTTTTGCCGTCCCAAAGGTTTGCGGGATCGGTCACGAGGCAGGCTACGGGCAGCGCGTGCGCCGCGTTGTCGCTCTTTAACAGGAAGGTGCCTGTGGAGGTGCCGCCCGTAAGGCAGTCCGGCTTGACGGCAAGCGCCCGTATCACGGTGTTCTTTTCAACGGGGATGGGCGTGCTGTAAACGGGGCTTTGCTCCGTGGGCGCGGTGCAGTCGAGCGTATAATGGACGGTTTCGCCTTCGTTTGCTGAAAGCGCAATGGCTTGCGGCGCGTCGTATACGCCGGGGCGAACGGAGAACTGCGGGGCTGCCGTAATGCCGGCGTAGCCGTCCGCACCGTTTTCGGTACCCGGCGTGCCGAGTTTATAGTAGCGTATCTGCCCGTCCGGCGCGCGGCCGCAGCTTACGTCGGGCAAAAAAGCGCCGGCGGAAAGCCTGTCTAAAAGCCTGCCCTCCGGATCAAACAAATACAGCGTTTCTCCCGTGGAGGAAATGCGGAAATTCAGGCGGAGATTTTTTTTTTGAACCGCGCTTGCGTCAAAGGCAATGGAATTTGCGGAAACGCCGTCGCCCGTGGCGTAGAGCAAAAGCCGCTCGCCCGGGTCGATGGTAACGTCCGGGAATACCCACTTGGCGGGATTGGTCACGGAATTGGACACGCCGTAACCGGAAAGGTTCACGGCCGTATCGCCGCTGTTATAGAGCTCCGCCCAGTCGGGATAGGTCTTGTCAAGCGTTAGGGCTGTGCGGTTGCTGCCCATCATTTCCGAAAAGTGCAGCGCGTTCAGCGGCTTTACGTTGCTTTCCATAAAGGAAGCGTAGCCCGCGTCCGTGTTGGGATATCCCGGCGTGGGACGCGCGCAGAGGGTGAAATCCCCCGTGCCGTCCGGCATGCGCGCCATGCTCACGTCCGCTTCCTGCTTTTCATAGCGCACGCTGTCGAGCACGCGCCCGCGTGCGTCGGAGAGGACAACGTCCTCCTCATAGGCGCTAAGCGAAAACGGGACGTGCAGCTCGCCGTCCCCGGCGGTCGTTTGGTCGCCAGAGCAAAACAGCACAAGATAGCCGTTCGCGGGCACGACCGTACCCTCCGGCAACGCGTATTTGAGGGGCTGGCCTTCGCTGTCGGATACGCCGTAGCCCGAAATGTCGATGGGGGAAGCCGTTGCGTTATACAGCTCGATCCAATCGGAAAACAGCCCGTGCATATCCGCGAGCACGGACTTGTTGCTGGCCATGAATTCGTTGATGGAAAGGCCGATATCCTCGCCCGCCTCCACGCTCGCCTTGTAAGCGGCGATACCTTCGGGGGTGTTGGGGAAGCCGGGGCTTGGCGCCATATCCTCCCACGCGTCCGCGTCCGTGCGCGACAGCGTGTACCCAGCTTGTGCCGCGCGAAGCTGCAGGCTTTCGATCACC
>JAQVRG010000199.1 GCA_028701165.1 Eubacteriales bacterium
ATGATCCTTTTCCAGCGCGAGCCGCGCACACTGTATCTCCCCGAGGAAGCCTCCCATATAACGGCGGACATTCTCTCGCGCATGCAGCTCCCCGCGACGGTTATGCGCGACGGCGGCGTTCCCGTTCTTGCGCAAAGCGAAACGTTCTGCGAAAACTACGCGGCACTACAGCTTGGCCGCATCGTCATGTATCACGCGGGTAAGGACGCGCCGGAGCATATCCGCCGCCTTACGGCAGAGCTGAAGCGTCAAAACGCGGCGGTCATAGAGCTGTTTCTTCCCCTAAACGAGCCGGGTGCGGCGTACGCCTATGAAGCCGCGAAAAGGCTCGGCTATTTTTGCATCGGATTCCTGCCCTTAAGCCAGCGCGGCGACATGCTGATGATGGAAAACCTATTGGCGCAGGCCGTCGATTACGACGCGATGCAAACCGTAGAACCCTTCACCGGTCTGCTCGGTGAAATCCGGATGCTGGATCCCAACGAAAGCCAAGAAGGAGACGAAAGCAAATGAACGAAATCGCCTATTATCACATTCGCAATCTCGACGACCCCGACGTTTGCGTACCATCGCCGAGCCTAGGAGCGCTGCAGGCGCTCTACGCGCATGCAGACCCCTTCGACGCGCCGGGAACCAACGGCGTGTTTACCGACGCCGTGCGTGCCGTCGCGCAGTGGCATTATGACCGAGACGCTTTTCTTAAAGCCTATTTTGACAGCGCCAGCTTCTCACCCGCGCACATAAAAACACTTGATGACCTTCCCGATATCCCCATGCTGCACGCAAATTTCTATAAAACGCACGAAGTGCTCACGGCAAAGCAGGAGGATATCGTACTGCACATGACCTCCTCCGGCACGAGCGGCCAAAAAAGCCAGATGTATTACGACGCGTGGACGATCTTTTCCTCGGATAAGTCCGCGGATATGGAGTTTGCGCGTTACGGCCTTATCACCGATCAGCCCGTCAATTATTTACTCTACTCCTACGAGCCCGCGGAGGGTGTTGACACGGGCACGCTGCGCACGCGGCAGATGATGCGGCGCTACGCGCCGCAAAACGAGCTTGCTTACGCGCTGCGCTGGACGGGAAAGGGGCACGAATTCGATCTTTTCGGCTGCATACAAACGCTGCTTCGCTACGCGGAGCAGGGACTGCCTGTACGCATACTCGGCTTCCCCGCGTTTTTGTATTTCACCTTGGAAAAGATGAAGGATATGGGCTATCCCCCGCTCAAGCTGCATCCGGACTCGTTGGTGATGATGGGCGGCGGCTGGAAGGGCTTTGCGGGCAAAGCGCTAAGCGCCGCGGAATTCCGCGCCTATATCGGCGAGCGCCTCGGGCTTCCCGATACGCACTGCCGGGAAAGCTACGGCGCGGTGGAGCACGGCGTAGCCTACATCGACTGCCCGCATCATCATTTTCACGTTCCCATTTACAGCCGCGCCTTCGTGCGTGACGTTAGGACGCTTAAGCCGCTGCCCTATGGCGAGCCCGGCTTTTTGAACGTCGTCTCCCCCATGAACACAGCCGTACCCGTCGTCAGCCTGCTTCTAGGCGATCTCGCGGTGCTGCATCCGGCGGAGGCATGCGGCTGCGGCGTCGAGACCCCGTGGTTTGAGATCCTCGGGCGCGCCGGCACCAGCAAGAACAAGAGCTGCGCGATTGCCGCGGCGGAACTGCTGCGTAAGAAATAGGAGGACAGCGTATGAAAATGCACATTTGGCAGGGAAAATTGCTTCCCGACGCAGAGCTTCCCGCGCGCCTTGCGGGATTGGAAGCGGAGATTCAAGAGACGCTTGGCGAAATGCTGGAAACGGAAACCGTGCTTGACGCCTGCGGCGATATGGCGGATAAGCTCCGCGCCGGCGCGTTAAGCGGCCTTGCGGACGCGCTGCGCGCCGACGGCATACAAAACCCACAGGCGGTGCTAAGCCAGCTTGCCGACAATATCGATAGGGACGCGCTTTGCAAAAAACTGCGGGCGGAGCTTGGCAGCGAAGATCCCTTCACGCTGCGGCGGGTGGATTACGGCGAGGCGCACTTTGAGCGTTGGAATCCCATGGGCGTGCTCACGCACATCACGGCGGGCAACGCGCCCATCGTCGCGCCCATGGCTGCTGTGGAAGGCTTGCTTTCGGGCAACATCAACATACTGAAGGTCGCCGGCAACGCAGGCGACTTCCCCGGTCTGTTTCTTTCCATGCTCGCCCAATATGGCAACATTGGGAAGTTTCTCTATATGCTTCGCATATCCTCAAGCGAAAAGGAAAAGCTGCAAATCATCTTGGACGCTGCGGACTGCGTAAGCGCTTGGGGCGGCGAGGACGCGATCGAATCCATCCGCGCCATGACCCCCGGCGGCACGCCCGTTGTGACATGGGGGCATAAGATCAGCTTCGGTTACGTTACGCCCGCGCGCCTTTCGCCGGACGTATGCGACGCGCTGGTCAAAAGCGTTTGCCGCAACGACCAGCAATCCTGCTCAAGCCCGCAGGTGGCGCTGATCGATACGGACGATAAAGCCGTCGTGAGCCGCTTTGCGCACATGCTCGGCGACGCCTTCGATCGTGCGCGCAAGCTATATCCCGACCCCGCGCCGGACATCGCGCAAATGGCGGAAATCACCGCCGTTACGGAGCTGCACCGCGCCGACCTTTGCTTTACGGAGGGCGAGATCGTGGAGCCTGCCGACAAACAATACCGCCTGCTTGTAAGCTACGCGCCGAAATTCATGCCCTCGCCGCTGTTCCGCACGCTTTGGGTAGCGCCCATGCGGCATGAAGCGCTCGTTACAAGCCTTCGCGGCATGCGCGCGTATTTGCAGACGGCGGGTCTTGGCTGCACGCTCGCGGAGGTCAACACGCTCACCAAGGCGCTTTACCGGGCGGGCGTTACGCGCGTTACGCCGCTTGATTCCACCGGCGCAAGTTATGCCGGCGAGCCGCACGACGGCGTATTCGCACTGCCGCGCTTCCTAAAGCGCGTCGCGCTGCGCTCCGATTTGCCGCTTGACGATTTCACCTCCTTCTCAGCCTTTGAAAGAAAGGACTATCCGCCCCGCACGGGCGCGCCCTTACAGGGCAAAAAGGACTATCCGCCCGTACCCGCCGAAGGTACGCGCGTACTGATGAAAAGCGGCGGCACCACGGGCGATCCCATTTTTTGCAGCTATACGGAACGCGATTATCAGAACTACATCGTACAGCCCTCCGTGGAAGCCTTCCTCGCAGCGGGGCTCGATCCGCGCCATGACGTTGTGGCCGATCTGTTCAAGGGCGGCAACCTCTACGGCGGCATGAACGCCTTCCTATCCGCCTTCGACGCGATGAAAGCGCCGCATCTGAGCATAGGCGCGCTGGACGACTACAAGCTTGCGGCAAAATATGTCATAACGGGGCGCGCTACCGTGCTCATCAGCGCGCCAAGCTATATCGTGCGGCTGATGCAGGAAAACGAGGCCGCGTTCAAAGCCTACGGCCGCATCAAGAAGGTGTTTTACGGCGGCGAGCATATCTCCGAAGGACAACGTCAATACCTTCACGATGTTTTCGGCGTCGAGTGTATTCGTTCCTTCCTATACGGCGCAAACGAGACCGGCTCCATGGGCTATGGCTGCCCCTATTGCGAGGACGGCGTGTTCCATGTTTTCGGCGATATCCAGCAGCTTGAGATCCTCAAGATGAACGAGGACGTACCCGCAGCGCCCGGTGAGCTTGGGCGGTTGTTCTTTACGGGATTCCTTCGGGAAAACGGCCGTACCGAGCGCTATGAGATCGGCGATACCGGCTTCTGGCTGGAGGAGGACGCGTGTCCCTGCGGGCGCAAGGATCGGCGT
>JAQVRG010000200.1 GCA_028701165.1 Eubacteriales bacterium
GATGGGCATCGTGCCCGAACCGCACATGGGGTCGATCAAAAGCGCGTCGCCGCGATAGCGCGAAAGCAGCACGATGGACGCACCCAGAGTTTCGCTGATGGGCGCGGGCACGTTAAAGGTGCGATAGCCGCGGCGGGAAAGACCGGCGCCACAGCAGTCCAGCGCGAGCGTGACCACATCCTTTAGAATCCCCACCTCTACGATCACCTCGCCGCCCGTTTCGGGCAGGGTGTCGGTTTTATAAGCGCGCTTGAGGTTTTCTACGATCGCTTTCTTCACGATGCTTTGGCAGTCGGATACGGAAAACAGCGTGCTTTTCGCGCTTTTCCCGTTCACATGAATAAAGGCGTTCCGCGTAAGGTAGGGCTTCCATGCAATCGCCTTCGTTCCTTCAAAGAGCTCGTCAAACGTAACGGCCGTAAAACTGCCCGCCACCATCAGCACGCGCTCGGCGGTGCGCAGCCATAGGCACGCCCGCGCCATCGCGCCGTAGTCGCCCGAAAAAAGAACGCGCGCGTCCTCCACGGACACGACCTCGATCCCCAGATCGCGCAGCTCGCGCGCGACCAAGGCTTCAAGACCCAGCTTACATGTCGCAATAAAGGTCAATCCTTTTTCTCTCCTTGGTGAATGTCCATAAGCTTTGCAAGCGCGTGGTTGAAGCGCACCAGCGTAACGCCGTATTTTTTGCACAGCTCGCCCTTGGTGGCGCGCTGTCCGCCCTCCCGGCACGCAAGATACTCAAGCGCCGCCGCAAAAGCGTAGGTCTGCGGCGTGGATATAGCGGGAAAGCCGTCCAAGGAGGCAATATAATCGCTCCAAGCGTTGGCGGCCTCCATCATGAACCTTTGGGGACGATCCTGCATATTCGCCATGCAGATATCCAGCACGTCGCTGTAAATATCCGGCACAGCCTCGTCTAATAGCTTGATCAGGCTCACCTTGCTTTCCACCAGCTCGCCGTCCATGTAGCCAAGATACGGCTCCTGCGCGCCCATGTGCTTGAGAAGCCCGAAGACCTCTCGCTTTAGATCGCCCGGCTGCGTACGCTGCAACAGGAAATCGCGCAGCAGCAGCTCCGCTTTTTCATCCTCGAAGGAAGCGGCCAGCCGCAGCATGGCGCGCTTGACGCTGCGCTCTGCAAGCTGCGTGCCCCAGCTAAGCAGCAGCTCCAGCTCGCTGCCGGGGCGCTGCCAAAGTGCCTTGCGCGCCGCCGCGTCCATACCCAAATAGTGGTTAAGCTTATGGATACGCGCCACCGTTTCGTCCAGCGGCACCTGATAGGAGAGCATAACCGTGTTGCGCTTTGCGCTTCCGGAGAGCGGCTTTAGGCAATCGTTGCGGTAAAAGCGCGCGATGCTGTCCCGCGCGTCCACCTTGACCAAGCGATCGTAATACTCGGCGGCGCGTTGGTATTCGCATAGCTGATACGCGCATTGCCCCAGCCTGTGCAGGGTATTGCGGTCGTAGGGCACGGCGCGCAAAAGGCGCTTATGCACGGCGTACGCGTCCGAAAAGCGCGCAAGCTCCATAAGCGCTAAGCCGATGCGGCTAAGCTCCTCCGGATCCTCCGTATCCGCCGCCGCGATATAATCGCACTCCGTCTGCGCGGCTGCGTCGTCCTTCGCGCCATGCAGAAATACCGCAAGGTTGCAATGCGCCTGCAAATTGTTGGGCTGCTCCTCTAAGATGCAGTGCATCTGCTCCGTAGCCTTTTGAAAATCACGGTTGCAATAATAGGCAAGCGCCAAATTGTTGCGCGCATCCAAATCGTCGGGGTTTTTCGTGACAAGCTCCTCGAGAATCCGGATAGCGCCCGCAAAATCGTCGTGATCCAGCAAATCCTTGGCAAGCTGCGAGGTTTGCGCGTTTTTGCCGCTGTTTTCGTCCTCCTCGAAGGATTCGTCCAGCGCGTCGAGTATGTCGTAAGCGTCGTAAACGAACTCGCCCTCCGGCTCGATAAAGGTATACTGCTCCAAGCTCTCCCGCGCGCGCTCATACTCCTTAAGCCCAAGAAAATTCATGCCCATGCCGAAGTAACACTCGCTGGGGCGGTTTTCCACATCCCGGAAGGTGGTGAAAAGCAGGCGGTTGGATTCCTCAAACCGATACATCTCCGTCAAGGTCTCCGCAATCGCCAAGCGGATCTCCGTATTCTGCGGATCGCGCTCCAAAGCTTTATTATAGTAGGCCATCGCGCCTAAAAGATTATTCTTATCCAGTTTGTCAAGGCCGCGTTTATAGAAGAAGTCCCCCGTCTGCTCAAAGGGAATCACCTTGCCGCCGCCGATTTTCATTTTAGAATTGGTCATACCTGTTTTTCCGACGCCTCCCTGCGTAATTGTTCCAGTTCGTTTTCATCAAAGTCATACGTCGCGTTGCAGAATTGACACGTTAGCTGCGCGTGACGCTCCTTTTCGATCATATCCGCAAGCTCGTCGTTACCCAGCGACACCAGCACGCGTTCCAGCCGTTCTCGGCTGCAATCGCAGCGATAGTAGGGCGTTCGCGTCTGTGTCACGCGCATATCCATGTCCGCAAATAACTGCGCTACGGCCTGCTCTAACGGCATCGTTTCCAGCATGCCCGCGAGCGCGCCTACGCCCGCCGCGCGCGATTGCAAATCGTCGAGCACCGCGTCGGGGCAATTCGGCAGCGGCTGCACGATCACGCCGCCCGCCGAGAGCACGCGTCCGTCGCTCGCCGCGACGTGCACGCCAAGATAGACCATGGACGGCTGCTGCTCGCTGACGCTGAAATACTGCGCAAAATCCTCCGCGATCTCGCCCGATACCATAGGCACATGCCCCACATAGGGCTCACGCATAGACAGATCCCGCGTTACCACCAGCTCGCCGAACCAACCCACAGCCGTGGAAACGTCCAGCTTGCCATTGGGGGCAAGCGGCAGCTCCAAGGCCGGATTTTCAATATACCCCTTCACGCGCACATCCGCGCCGTCAAGGCGGGTGCTGCACACGATGTTGCCCGCCGGTCCTCCGCCCTTGATGATCACCGAAAGGCGATCCTCCTGATTTTTAAGTTGCGCGCCCATCATAGCGGCGCACAGAAGCGTCCTGCCAAGCGCCGCGGAGCATACGCGCGACAAGTCGTGCGTCTCGCGCGCCTCCGCCACGATCGCACGCCCGTCTATAGCCGTAAACCGCACGGCGTCCTGCGCCAAAAGGCCGCTCACTATCCTGTCGTTCTCCATGCCCGCTCCTTTGTTACTATATTCCCCGTACCGGCAGTTTGCCCCTTTTCGCGCATGCGCATAAGCCTTGGATATGGTATGCCTGCAAATGCTGGCGCGGCCCCGTGCGATACATGAGGTCGCAGTCCTCCACCGCCGCGCTGCGCTTGGCGTCGTCCCGGAATCTGTATTGGTCGCGGCAGCCCCAAACATGCGCGAACTCATGCGCCACCACGCTGACCATCAGCTCATACTGGACGGGATCGCTTAAGTCCCGACCGCCGATGTTGATAAACATATCCGGCATGCGAACCAGAAAGCGAACAAGCTTAAATAATCCATGCCGTCTTGCGCCGATGTACACGCGGCTTACGGTGTTGAACAGGCGCAATATGCCGTGCCGTCTGCGCATCGGTTTATCCTGAAGGCGCACGTTGAGCGCGTCCAAGGAAAAGGCGCGCGCGTATTCGATCCGCGTGCACGCCCGTACCTTCCCTTGCGGAAGACTATACGGCGCGTGCCGCTGCACATGCGCCACGCCGTCCATGAGCAACCGCATTCCCAGCGCCGCGTCCGGCAGGCGGTTATCCACATGAACCCTCGTTGCAAGCAGCAGGGT
>JAQVRG010000201.1 GCA_028701165.1 Eubacteriales bacterium
GAAGGAAGCCGGCGAGGCCGAGTACGGGAAGACCGCGCAGGACTTGGCTTCCCGTTTCCAGAAGCACTTCGAGAAATACGATCACATGGATCAAAAGATCATCGATGCGGGCCCCAAGGCGTAAAACCAACCATCAAAAAAGAACGGCGCAAGCCGTTCTTTTTTTGGTCATCGGCACAGGTCAATCTTTTTGTCGATGAGGTCACAAGCGCAACTACTCGCGCATGCTCACGGTCGTTGCAACTTGCGTGTTATCACTACAGCTGCGTTCGCAGCGCGTCCGAAAGCGTGCGCGCTTCGAGCAGCGTCATCCCTTTGGGCGGCTTGACGTCCTTGCCCGTTGGCAGCAGCACGCGGTTAAACCCCAGCCGCGCACACTCCTGCACGCGTTTATCCATGCGGCTTACGGCGCGCACCTCGCCCGTAAGGGAAAGCTCTCCCAAAACCGCCATATCCGGCGGCAGGGCGATGTTGAGAAGCGCCGAGGCCACGCACATGGCAACCGCAAGATCGCAGGCGCGTTCGTTGATGCGGAGGCCGCCCACGACGTTAATGTATACGTCCTTATCGCAAAGCCGCAGATCGGCTTTCTTTTCAAGCACCGCCAGCAGCAGCGCCAAACGGTTGCCGTCTACGCCCGTCGCCATGCGGCGCGGGTTACTGTACGCCGTAGGCGAAAGCAGCGCCTGCACCTCCGCAAGCATCGGCCGCGTGCCCTCCATGGCGCACGTCACGCAGCAGCCCGCCGCGTGCGTACCCGTCAGAAACAGACGCGACGGATCGCTAATCTCCGCCATGCCGGTATCCCGCATCTCAAAAACGCCGATCTCGTCCGTTGAGCCAAAACGGTTTTTGACCGCGCGCAGCAGACGATAGGCGTCATGCCGATCCCCTTCAAAATAAAGCACCGTGTCCACCATATGCTCAAGCAGGCGCGGGCCCGCAAGCGCTCCCTCCTTGGTGACATGGCCTACGATAAACACGGCGCAGGCAGTAGACTTCGCGTAGCGCGTCAGGATCGCGGTCGCCTCGCGTACTTGGCTCACGCTGCCCGCAGCGCTCGGAATGTCCGCACAGAACATCGTCTGTATGGAATCGATGATTAAAAAATCGGGATTTAAACGCTGCGCCTCGCTCTCCACGCAGGAAAGATCCGTTTGCGCCAAAATCAGCATGTCCTGCTCCACCCCTAAGCGCGCCGCGCGCATGCGAAGCTGCGCGGCCGACTCTTCGCCGGTAACATACAGCACGCGCCCACAGGCCGCCAAGCGCGCCGCCGCCTGCATGAGCAGCGTGGATTTGCCGATGCCGGGATCGCCGCCTAAAAGCACGGTGCTGCCGCGCACCACGCCGCCGCCCAGCACGCGATCCAGCTCCGGCATGCCGCAGCTGACGCGCTGCGCCGCGTCCGTTTCCACCTCATGCAGCGAAATGGCCTGCGTATAGCCCGCTATGCCGCCGCACGCGGGCTTACCCGCGATTGTTGCCGCCTCCACCATGGTGTTCCAACTGCCGCAAGCCGGACATTTCCCCAGCCATTTGGCGCTCTCATGCCCGCATTCGCCACAGACGAATAGGGTTTTGCCTTGTTTGTTCGCCATCGTTTCTCCTTCGAAAAAGGTGCTTTCTTCTATCTAGGTTGGGATGCGCGCAAACTTCACGATGTCGCGTTCTCTGCTGGTAACGTCCATCCAGCTTACATAGTTTTCGCTCACCCCAAGGAACATGGCGACCTCATTCGTAGAGGTGATGCGGTAGGTCTGCTTGTTGTCAAACACGAACGCATAGATCGCTTCCTCCTTGGAATAAGCGACGAACCCGTCGCCCAAGCCGCACTGCACCACATTGCCCGCGATCATCTGCGCCGCGCCGTTATCGGTACAATAATAAAGCTTTGTGCCTTCCGCGTGATGATCGTCCAGCCAAACGGTATAATGACCGTCGCCCTGCGGATCGTGCACATAGGTGCCGGGCGAATAGCTGTCCGAGGTGGAGGCGTTGATGCGTATGGAGCGGATGGTGCTTGTTTCGCCCGAACCGCTGTCCGTATCCGCCCAAAGCAGAAGGCCGTCCCGAAGGGAGGGCAGGCTTTGGCCGTAACTGGAGTTGGAGAACATGGCAAGCGTCGTGCTCTCCATCGTCGTAAGGTCGCAGACGAACAGCTTGTCCATACGCGTGCCGGTACGGTCGATCCACGCGATATAGTCGCCGTCCAGCATCACCTCCGGTATGCCCGTATAAACGTCCTTGACCTTTACGGGCGTAAGCGGCTGCTTTTCTAGATCCACCGCCATGACGGCGCCGCCGCCGTCCAGCTTGGCGTCCAAATACACAAGCCACGCATCGTTGCATTTGGGATAGAGAAAATGTGCGTTCTGCGGCTGCAAGGGCAGCTTTTCCGCCGTTCGCGTAACGGGATCAAACCGCAGCAGCGCGTGCATCATGGCGTTGCCGTCCACAAGCTCGCCGCCCGTAAAGAGCATCTTGCCATCATAAAAGTACGGGTCGCCAAACCATTTATAGTCCATATACCCGTCAAACACAAGCTCTACGGACGACGCACCCGCGTCAAACCCGTCCATGGGATGCGGCGTCGGCGAAGGCCGCGCGATGATCTGCTGCGCGTTATCCTCTTTCGCGCCGGGGCCGTTGTAATCCACACCGAGCAAGGGCAGCACGCGGGGCAGCACGAAAAAAATAACCGCGCAAACGACCGCCGCGACGCCCAACAGCGTGCCAAGCAGCGCTAAAACAGGTCCCCAGTTGCTGGCGCTGAGGCTTTTTGTCCGCCTTCTGCGGTTGGATCTGTATTTTCTGCGTTTTCTATCCGTTGCGCGCTTGCCCATGTAACGCCCCTTAGCAAAGATTATGATTATTATAACATAGCGTATCGTGAAAAAAAAGCGAACAACGCAACCTACGACAAAGCATACCGTTGCATCCCCCTTCTCTTTCTGTTACCATCGTAGGAAAGAAAGGCTGCTTTTTGAAGCGGCTTCCGTAATACAAGGAGCAGAGCTATGTTAAAAGCCCTAAGCGTCGGTTTAATCAAGCGCTATACACAGCACGGCGTATCCAAAAGCTGTGCGGCGCTTACTTACTACACGCTTTTCTCCTTTTTCCCCTTCATGCTGCTTCTCGGCCGCATACTGGGTATGCTGAGCATTTCGGATGCGGCGTTTATCACAAGCGTTTCCAACGTGATCCCCGTGGAGGTCATCAACATTGCGCGCCGCTATCTAAGCGCGCCGTCCGCCTCGCAAAACACATGGTCCACCATCCTTTGGTCCGTGGTCACGCTGCACCTGTTCGTCCGCAATATCCGCATGATCCTCCCCGCCTTGGAGGAAGCCTTCGGCGTGGTCAATGACCGCCCGGCGGCCGTCCGCTTCATCCTCTCCGTCGCCTTGGCCATAGGCAATATCCTCTTGATCGCGGCGATGCTTTTGCTCATCACGCTCAGCAAAAACATGCTAAGCTGGCTTTCCACCAAAATGGCGATCTCCGCTGTCTTTATAAGCGTTTGGGACAAAGGCCGCTTCCTCTTCCTTGCCGCCTTGGTATTTCTAGTGCTCTTTGCTCTTTATGCCGCCGCCGTGGGGCGTTCCTTCAAATGGCGACAGCTATTGCCCGGCGCTTTGTGCGCGACGCTTGCTTGGGTGGCGATCTCGATGGGCTTTTCCTTCTATGTTTCCCACATGGGCCGCTATTCCGTGGTCTACGGCTCCCTCGGCGCCGTGATCGTGCTGCTTTTGTGGCTATACCTCTCCGCAACCATCATCATCATGGGCGCGGAATGCTGCAGCGG
>JAQVRG010000010.1 GCA_028701165.1 Eubacteriales bacterium
GGCGTATCCAAGGTCTCGCAGAACTACGGCATCGAGGTGGTGGACGTCAAAATCAAACGGCTTGATCTTCCCGAAGCCAACGAACAGGCCGTTTACGCGCGCATGATCTCCGAGCGCAACCAAATCGCCGAAAAATATATGGCCGATGGCGAATACGAAGCCTCCATCATCCATAACAATGTAGACAAGCAGGTTAACATCCTCGTTTCCAACGCCAGAGCGAACGCCGCCAAGCTGGAAGCCGAAGGCGAGCAGGAATACATGCGGCGCTTGGCGGAAGCTTATGACGCGCCGGATAAGCAGGATTTCTATACGTTCACCATGGCGCTGGACGCTTTGAAGAAGTCGCTTTCCGGCGATGAAAAAACCATTATTCTCGGCAAGGATTCGCCGCTGGCGCAGATTTTAATGAATCCTTAATCTTTATCTTCTTGCAATGCTGTAGGCATATGCAGTAAGATGCTAGTTGTGCGTAAATTATTGTAAAGTGCAGGTAATGATCTCATGTTTCGTTCCCGTTTGCTGACTCGTATCGCCGTTAGCTTTTGTATGTTGTGTGCGTTCTTCTTAGCAGGCTGCGGCAGCAAAAATGTCGAAGACGCAATGGCGGAAAGCATCGCAACCGCCATCGACGTACAGGTCACGCAGGCGCGGCGCGCGGGCTTAAAGCGGGAAACGGAGTTTTCCGGCCGCGTGGAATCCGGAACCTCCGTAAACATCTACGCCGAGGTTCCTGCAAAGATCCTCAATGTGTATAAAAACGCGGGCGAGTATGTGCAGGCGGGCGAGCTTCTTATGGAGGTGGACGACACCGACGTGCAAAACGCTCTTGCCAGCGCGCAGGCCGGCCTTTCCTCCGCGCAGCTCGCGCTGGAACAGACCAAGGCGCAGCAGGCCGTTGCCACAAGCGGCAGCGGCTATATCGCCAAGCAGATGTCCAATGAAAAAACGCTGACCGATCTTATCGACAAGTATTACGACACGCTGCGCAGCGGAAAGCAGCTTGATAATACGCTCGACGAATACACCGCGCGCTATTGGGACGCGACCTCCGCAAGGGTGAAGGCCGAAAAAGCCTTTGACACCGTGAAAAAAGATATGCCGGCGGCATCCGACGCATTATACGGCATTGATTCCGATGGTTTTATCGCAAAAGGCGTTGACAAGGCAATGCTCAGACAATATGTTTCGGGCACGGCAAGCAGCGCCGTTTCCCTCTCTATTTCCGAAGTCCTTCAAAGCAACCCCGCCTTGAGTACGAAGGTTAACGCGTTGGAAAGGCAGTACGCAGCCGCGTCCGGCGCGCTTGCCTCCTCGATTGGTTCGGAAACGCAGATGAAAACCGCGCTGGAGACCTACGAAAAGCAGTATGACAGCTCCGCGAGCACCATCGACAGCACAATACGAGACATCACAAAGAACTATGACTACTACGCCAAAACCATTGGCGTATCCGAAACCCTCGGACGTTCCGAAACGGGCGCGCTCAACGCGCTGACGGTGGCTACGATGCAGATCAGCTGCGAAAACGCGCAGCGCGGCGTGGACACGGCCACGCGCAACCTTGAAAAATGCAAGCTCTACGCCCCCGTATCCGGTACGATCATCACGAAAAACGCCGTGGTAAGCAATTTTGCCAACAGCGCCCAGCCCATGTTCGTGATCGCGGCGGACGACACCGCGCCGCAGATCGCCTTCAACCTGTCGGAGGCCGGCGCCGAAGCGTTAACCGTGGGCTCCACGGTGACCGTCGTATTAAACGGCACGGAGTATACCGCCACCATAACGGAGATCGCCAACGCCGCCACGACCGGAAGCGGACTGTACGCGGCAAAAGCCGTGCTGCCCGCGGACGCGGGGATCGAACGTACGGGCGCCGTCGTTACGGTGCGCGCCGCGACTGCCCAAACGGACAACGCGGTGATCCTGCCGCTTTCCTATATTCAGTACGACGGCAATCAAGCGTATGTGCTGCTCTATGAAAACGGCAAGGCCGTACGCCGCGACCTCACGCTTGGCATGACGACGCATGAAGAAGCCGAGATCACGCACGGCTTAAGTGAAAACGACAAGGTCATCACCACATGGCACCCGGAATTAAAGGACGGCAGCGCCGTTTCCTGCGCCGCTTTGCCTTCGCCTAAGACCCCCGACGAAAGCACGATCGAAGTGGTCGAGTAGGGGGAATTGACTATGCCTTCTTTACCTCGTTTTTCCATCAAAAGACCGGTTTGCATCCTCATGTGCGTGGTCAGCCTGATCGTGTTCGGGCTTTCCGCGATATTGGAGATGCCGCTTGAATCCATGCCGGCCATGGAAATGCCGATCCTCATGATCATGACGTCTTACCCGAACGCCACGCCCGAGGAAATCGACGCCATGGTTACGGATGTGATCGAAGCCTCCTTGGCAAACATCACGGAAATCAAAACCACCTATTCCATATCCCAGTCCAATTCCTCCATGGTCATGATGCAGTTTGATTATAACGTGGATTTGGATAAGAAGTATTCCGATGTGGATTCGGCGCTCTCCATGGCGCGGCTGCGCCTGCCGGACGACTGCGAAGACCCGCTGCTTATGGAGATCAACATCCAAGCGCTCTCCAACAGCTCCATCATGATGCTATCCTTGCAGGCCGACGCAAGCGACAACACCAAGGCCTATGTGGAAGACACCATCGTACCGGAGCTTGAACGCATCGAGGGCGTAGCCGACGTATCCGTATCCGGCGGCACGAGAAAATACATACAGGTGCTGCTCAACGAAAACCGCATGACGCAGTATGGGCTGGCGATGAACAGCGTTTCCACCGCCATCGCGTCGGCCGAATACAACTTTGGCGTTGGCACGCTTGACCGCGGCGACGTTTCCGTAGCGCTTCTTGGCAATAACGAATTCAATAATTATATGGATATTGCCAACGTGCCGCTCACGCTGCGCACGGGGGACGTTATCCATGTAAGCGACGTTGCGACCGTCGCCATGATCAACGAAACCTCGCAAAGCTATAACCGCACGGACGGCAAGGAAAGCATCACGCTGACCATCGCAAAAAACCAAAGCGCCAACACCGTCGATATCTGCAATGCCGTCGCAAAAGCCGTCGATAAGCTCAACCAATCCAATCTCGGCGTGCAGCTTGAGGTGTTCTATGACAGCGGCGCGGAGATCAAGGACAATATCAGGGACGTGGCGCTCGCGCTGCTCGAGGGCATGCTCATCGCCATGGTCGTGCTGTGGCTGTTTTTGGGGGATTGGAAGACCTCCCTTATCATTGGCGTATCCATGCCGCTTTCCGTATTCGCCGCCCTTACGCTCATGTCCGCCTTCAAGATGTCCCTTAACATCATTTCCCTTGGCGGCCTGCTTATCGGCATCGGTATGCTGGTGGATAACTCCATCGTCGTAATTGACAGCTGTTTCCGGGCGCAAAACGAGATACGAAGCTTTGAGGATAACGTCATCGAGGGCGCCAATCTGGTGCTGAGCGCGATCATCGCCTCTACCATCACCACGATCGTCGTGTTCCTGCCCATCGGCTTGATGGAGGGTATGTCCGGGCAAATTTTCCACGACATCTGCTACACCATCATCTTTTCGCTCGTCGCGTCCCTTGTAAGCGCCATTACGCTTGTGCCTCTGCTTTTTGTACGCACGCATCCCGCCGAAAAAAAGGAAGGCCGCATCGCAAACGCCGTTGCCAAGCTCGAAAACGTTTATGTTTGGCTCATGAAGCGCCTGCTTCATAAGCGCGCCCTCGTCGTCGTCACGGCCGTCGTTTTGCTGCTTGTAACAGCCATCCTGTATTTCCAACTCGGCCTTGAACTGATGGCGGATGAAAGCAATGAAAACCTTACGCTGGATATCCAGATGCGCAATGGCCTTAACCTAGAAAACACGATCGATATCTTGGAAAAAGTGGAGGACATCGTCAAGGCGGAGCCGGATGTAAAAAGCTATTCCATCAGCGGCGGCGCTTCCTCCGGCATCAGCAGCCTCATGGGCGGCGGCGGCAACGGCTCTGTGAGCATTACGCTCAAGGAAGACGCTTCCATGACGACAGATGAATTCGTCACGCATATCCGCGCGCTTACGGCGTCGCTTCCCAACTGTCAGGTCGGCGTATCCGCCCAGCAGTCCCTCTCCCTTACGGCAACGGATGTGCAGGTCACTCTGCAGGGCAAGGATCTGACGCTATTAAAAGAAACGGCGTTCAAAATCAAGGATATCATGGCGGCAATGCCGTCGTTTGACAGCGTTTCCACAAGCCTTGTGGACGGCGCGCCGCAGGCGAAGATCGTCGTAGACCCGCTGCTTGCAAACGCCGCCGGTTTAACGCCCGCGGCCGCGCTGATGAGCGTGAACCAAAAGATTTCCGGCGTCAAAGCGGCGACCTATTCCGAGGGAAACACCGATTACAGCATCATGGTGGAATACATGGCGGATCGTTTCAGCGATATGAGCGACCTGTACGGCTTGATGTTGGATACGCCCACGGGCGGACAGGTCGCGCTTACCGACATCGCACGGGTGGAATACTGCATTTCGCCCGAATCCTTGACGCGGCAGGACGGGCAATACCTTGTGACGATCAGCGGCACGCCCAAGGTCGGGCTAAACATCAATACCCTCACCGAGGAGGTCATGCAGGCCGTAAACCGGCAAATGGATATGCCGCAGGGCGTGACCTTTGCCGAAGGCTCCGATATCCAAACCATGATCGAGGAGTTCCAAGCCATCGGCAAAGCGCTTCTGATCGCCATCTATCTCGTATTTCTTGTGATGGCGATCCAGTTTGAATCCCTGCGCTTCTCCGCCATCGTCATGATCAGCGTGCCCTTTGCCTTTACAGGCGCTTTCTTCGCCCTTTTCCTCGCCGGCAGCACCATCAACATCGCTTCGCTTTTGGGGCTTATCATGCTTACGGGCATCGTTGTCAACAACGCGATCGTGTTGATCGACTATACGAACATACTGCGGCGTGAAAATTCGCTCGCGGCCGACGAAGCGCTGCTGCAAGCGGGAAAAACGCGCCTTAGGCCTATCCTTATGACCACGCTTACGACCGTATGCGGCCTGATCCCCATGGCCTTCACCGCAAGCGTGCCCGTAATGCGAAGCCTCGGCGTATGCGTAATCGGCGGTTTAACGTTTTCCACGCTCGTAACGCTCGTGCTGATCCCGACCTTCTATCTCATGTTCGATAAGGAAGCAAGGGCAAAGCGCCGCGCGGACAAACGCGCGCGCAGACAAGAGAAGAAGCTGCAAAGGAAGAAGCGCATTACAGCAGAGCAACCCAGCGAAAGCTGATTGCATGTACCGCGCCGATATGGCATAATACGAGTAAAGAATCAGTGTTTCGGAGGTATACATTCATGCATTGCACCAATTGCGGCGCCGCGCTTTCTGACGGCGTAACCGTTTGCCCCGCGTGCGGCGAGGCGCAAGCCCCGATAGAACCCGCCGGCCTTACCCCCGCCGAACCCGCCTCCGATCCACAGCCTGCCGTCGCGGACGATGCGGACAGCGGCGCGCAGGAAAATCCGCTGGTCGGCTGGTCCGATAAGTTAAACGACCCCATGATCGCCAAGGCGGCGCTGCGCCAGCAGCGTTCCGCGCGTATGTTCGGCATTATCTTTGGTATTATCTTCCCCGTCGGCCTTACCGTCGCAGGCTTCCTCATCAAAGCCCTCCCCTTGAAAGCCGCCGTTATCACAGGCTTTTCCCTCGGCCTTCTCATGGTATTGATCGCCTATATCCGTCTTCGCAGCTTGGACAAGCCCATTTGGGAAGGAACGGTCGCCGATAAAACCGCCGTGGAGCGCTTTGATAAAAAAACGCCGGATAAAGCCCGCACGGACTATACGGTCGTTTTTAAAGGCATCAGCGGCGGAAAGAAGAAGCTGCGCTTCAAAAACGACAGCACGGTTTACGATTACTACAATATCGGGGACAAAGTCCGCTATTATCCCGTTTTCGGCACCTATGAAAAACGGGACAAGTCTCACGACAGCATCATTTTCTGTAACGTATGCTCCTGCGAAAACCCCATCGAAAACAGAAAATGCAAGCGCTGCAAGAGCCCCTTATTCAAATAGCGCACCCATAACCACTTAGGACGACGCCATGGATCGCACGATACTGCATTGTGACTGCAACGCATATTTCGCTTCGGTCGAATGCCTGTTTCGGCCGGAGCTTAAAAGCGTACCCATGGCCGTATGCGGCGACCCGGAAATGCGTCACGGCATCGTGCTTGCAAAAAACGAGCTTGCCAAAGCCTGCGGCGTGCAGACCGCGGAACCCATTTGGCAGGCGAAGCGGAAGTGCCCGCGCCTTGTGGTCATACAGCCGCAGCATGGCCGCTACGCGGAGTATTGTAAGAAAATCAACGCCGTCTACGCAGAATATACCGATCAGGTAGAAGCGTTCAGCGTGGATGAAAGCTGGCTGGACGTAACGGGCAGCACACATCTTTTCGGCGACGGCAAAACGATCGCGGACGCGCTTCGCAAAAGACTTCGTGAGGAAATCGGCCTCACCATATCCGTGGGCGTTTCCTTTAATAAAACCTTTGCAAAGCTTGGGTCCGATTATAAAAAGCCCGACGCCACAACCGTTATTCTCCGCGATAATTTCAAGGAAATCGTTTGGCCGCTCCCCACTAGGGACATGCTTTTTGTGGGGAAGGCTGCGGAGAGCGAGCTAAAAAAACACGGTATTACCACCATAGGCCAGATCGCCACCGCCGATAAAGAACGGCTCAAACGCATGCTTGGCAAAATGGGCGAGAATCTTTGGGAATGCGCGAACGGGCTGGACGCTTCGCCCGTACGGCGCATAGGCGAGGTTGAACCCGTAAAAAGCATCAGCAACGATATTACCTTCCGGCGCGACCTCAAGGGTGAGGAGGACGTTCGCGCGGGGCTGTTGATGCTCAGCGACCAGGTTTGCACGCGCCTGCGCCGCCAGCGCCTGTACGGCTCCGTGGTGCACATTACGATCAAAGACCCTATGCTCCACAGCATCACACGCCAAAAGCGCTTAAAGGAACCCACCAACATCACGGCGGACGTTTTTGCAACGGCGCTTACGCTTCTTTTTGATCATTGGGAACTCAGCGCCCCTATCCGCATGCTTGGCGTTGGCGTATCCGCGCTTTCAGGGCATTGCGGCGATCAAATCAGTTTTTTTATGGACGACGAAAAAAAGCGCCGCGCACAAAAGCTTGACGCGACGCTGGATACCATACGGGAACGCTTTGGCAAGGACGCCATACAGTTCGGTTCTATACTACAAAGCGATATCAAGCATAAAAAGACATAGCGCTTACGCTTGGAAAAGCGTGCTCGCTTTATATCCCATGCGTTTGAGCCGAAAGCTGCGCGCCGCCACGCCGATAACGGAAGCAAGATTCCTGCCCGGGCTTACCGGCAAGAGTGTGGCGGGAAGCGCGATACCAAGAATTTCTTCAAAATGATCCTCCGCGCCTGTGCGCTCATAAACCGTCTGTTCATTCCACAGTTCCAAATCCACGATCATATCGATGCTTTTTTCCGGCTGCGTCGCGCCCACGCCGTAAAGATACCGCACATCCATGATGCCCACGCCGCGCACTTCAATAAGATTGCGCGTAGCCGCCGGCGCCGAACCCATCAGCGTATCCGCAATGCGCCTAATTTCCACCACGTCATCCGCCACAAGGCTATGGCCGCCCTTTACCATTTCCAGCGCCGTCTCGCTTTTGCCAATACCGCTTGGCCCCCGCAAAAGCACACCGACGCCGAACACATCCAAAAGCTCGCCGTGCAGGCAAATGCAGGGCGCTAACCTATATTGTAAAAAGCGCGTGATATGATCGCCAATCTCCCCCGTTTTAAGCGAGGAGCGAAAAACGGGCACGGCGTAGCGTTCGGCGGCCTCCAAAAACAGGCGCGGCGGCTGCTTATCACGTGCAAATACCACGCAGGGTATGCCGGAAGAAAGAAAGCGATCGGAACACACGCGTAATGACGCGTCGTCAAGGTCATACAGGTAATGCACCTCCGCGTTGCCCACGAGCTGCACGCGCCGCTCCGCGAATTCCTCATAGTAGCCTGTAAACTGCAACCCCGGCCTGTTCATCTCGGAATGCCGCAGCTCGATTTCGCCGCGTCCGCTTACCAGTATTTCAAGCTCAAGCGCTTTGGCAAGCTCTTTTGCCGTGATGGTGACGCTTTCCATGCCTATCTTCCCTTCAGGATGTATTCGTCGATCAGCCAAGCCACGCCGCAATCGGCACAAGCGGGTGTAATCACGTCCGCAATTTCCTTTACGGAAGCCTTGCCGTCGCTTACGGCTGCGCCCAGCCCCGCCCACTCGATCATTTCAAGATCCAAGGTGTTGTCGCCCGCAGCGGCGACCTCCTCTCGCGCGACGCCCAAATGCGCCGCTAAACGCGCAACGCCCGTCCCCTTGTCCACGCCCAGCGTGTTAAATTCCACAAAGCCGGGGCTGGAGCCGGAAATCTTCAGCCTTCCCGCAAAGCGCTCCCGCAGCACGGGTATCACGCGGACAGCCTCCTCCTCCGAGGTAATCCAAAGCACCTTAGGTACAGCATGCCATACCTTTTTTCGGAGCATGGGATCGATCCGCACGGGCAGGTGCAGTCTTTCCACATAACGGTGCGTATAAAAATCGTCCGTTTCGGACACGATGGTATCCCCTTGATAAATGTGCGCGTGTATCCCCATTTCGTCCGCAAGGGAAAGCGCCTCCTGCACAAGCTCGTTGCCTATCTCGGAAACGAATACGGGTTCCGCCGTGTCCGCATCCGCGATCACGGCGCCGCCATAGCATATGACCGGACAGTTGGGCTTGATCGCATCAAGGATCGTCGAAGCGCCCAAATAGCCTCGCCCTGTTGCGACGGTCACATATACGCCCGCGCTCTTCGCCCTCGCTATCGCGTCAAGATTGGGCTGCGGTACCGTAAACGCCTGTTCCGTCAAGGTGTTGTCTATATCGGTAACGAATAATTTAATCATAAGCGTTATTCTATCATGGATGAAAGTAATTGTACACGGTCTGAGCAACCGTTTTATTCATGCCGGACGCCGCCGCAAGCGTATCCACATCCGCCGCCTTGATAGCGTCCAGCGTGATAAACGCGTCGAAAAGCGCGCGTTTTCGCTTATCCCCCACCCCTTCGATCTCGTCTAGAACGGAAAACAGCGCGGTTTTGGCGCGCAGGCTCCTGTGATAGGTAATCGCAAACCTGTGCGCCTCGTCGCGGATGCGTTCCAGCAGGTGCAGCGCGCCGTCATGCGCGTCCAAAACCAGCTCGCTCCCATCGGGCAGGATGATGATCTCATGCTTCTCGGCTAACCCTATGGCGGGTATATCCAAGCCGAACCTCTCCAATACCTCCTGCGCGACGTGCAGCTGCCCTATGCCGCCGTCCACGACCAAAAGATCGGGAAGCTGCGTCCATTTTTCGTCCCCGGCGGCCGCACGCTCAAAGCGGCGCGTAAGCACCTCGCGCATGGCAAGGTAATCATCGCCGTCCGTTTCGGCTTTGATCTTAAATCGCCGGTAAGCCTTGTTATCCGGCTTGCCCTGCGTAAAAACCACCATCGCGCCCACGGAATCCCGCCCTTGCATATGCGAGTTATCATAGCACTCCATGCGCTCCGGCAACACGTCAACGCCGATCAGCTCGCACAAACGCAGCATCGCGCCCTCGCCGCGCTCCCAAGCCCTGTGCTCAAGCTCGCGCGCTTTGTAGATCGCGTCCATGCCGTTTTTATATGCCATTTCCGCCTGCGCGCGCTTTGGCCCGCGCTGCGGACATACGAGTTCGACCTTTCGCCCCTTCTGTTCGCTCAGCCAGCGGCCAATCGCCTGCATATCGTCCGGGGTTTCGTGGAGTATGATCTCCTTGGGTATGGCGCCTGAATCCACATAGTATTGCTTTAGGAAAGAAGCCATAACCTCGCCCGGGCTTTCATCCGTACAGCGCATACCCATCTGCGCGGAGCCGATCACTTTACCGCCGCGAACAAACAGCACAAATACCACCGCGTCCATATCATCCCGCGCAAAGGCAAGCACATCGCTGTCCGCGCCGTTGGTCAAGATCGCGCGCTGCTTTTCACCCAAGCCTTCTATCGCGCGTATACGGTCGCGCAGCTGCGCCGCCTTTTCAAAATCCATCGCGTCGGCGGCCTCCTGCATCTGCGTGGTCAGCAATTCGGTCACGGGCTTTGTGTGCCCCTCTAAAAAGCTGCATACGCTCTCAAGCAGCGCGCGATACGCCTCCTCAGTTACGTTCCCCGAACACGGCGCACAGCATTTCCCTAGATGGTACATAAGGCAGGGTCGCTCGCGGCGATTGATTGCCTTTTGGATATCCTTTTTGCAATGGCGCACGGGAAAAAGATCGCGTATGGCCTTTAACGCGTCGCGCAGCGCGATCGCGCTAAGATAGGGACCGAAATAACGCGCGCCGTCCTGCTGTACGCGCCGAACCACCTCAAATCTGGGATAAGGCTTCTTTACGTCCAGCCGCACATACGGAAAGTGCTTATCGTCCTTAAGCATGATATTATAGCGCGGCTTGTTCGCTTTGATCAGATTGCTTTCAAGCGTCAGCGCTTCCGTTTCGTTGGATGTAATGATATAGCTGAAATCCGCAATGTGCGACACCATAGCCGCGACCTTTGGATTCGTCTGCTTATGAAAGTATTGGCTGACGCGGTTTTTTAAATTGACGGCTTTGCCGACGTAGATGATCTCCCCGTTGGCGTTATACATGCGGTATACGCCGGGCTTATCGGGCAGCAGCTTGATTTTTTCCTGCAACGCATCATTCATGCGTTTATTATAACACATCAAAGCGTCTACTTGAAGTATTTCACCCTGTCCTCAAACACGCGCAGCAATACGTCTGTAAGCATATCGCTTCTTCCGCCTGAAAGGTCGTATACCGTGATGCGTTCTGGCGCTAGACCGACGAGCAGGCTCACCACGCCGTCTCCTTTATCGCAGGCGTATCGGACGCGCATATCCATATCGTCCGTCAGCGTGCAGCTTCCGTCAGGATTCAATATGATGTATATGCAGTCGATACGAGGCTTCTGCATACGCACAAAGGCGGACAATATCCCGATCAGCTTTCGATATTCCTTTTCCAGCAGCAGCTCCTCCGTGGCCTGTCGAACGCAGGCGTCCCATGCAAGCTGAACGTTTTGCATGCGAAAGCGGACAAAGCCCTCTAAGTTCAGCGCGTCCGTCTCCGTGAAAAAAGCCGCAAGCTCGCCTTGCACCGCGCGCTTTTCCAGCCCGCGGGAAAGTTTGGCAGCTTTGGACAATATCCATTGCTTCTCCCTAAGGTTCACCGGCAGCGCGTCTATCCGCACCGCAAGCTCCAAATGCGATAAATCGTACAGCAACAGCCCGCTTACGGCCGAAAGCCAGCTTTCTGTATGTGCGGGCTTTTTCAAGCGTATCTCTATGCTCTTTTTGTCGGATGACAGTATCTGCGGTTCGTGCTCCTCCGCCGCGAGGCGACGGCGCATCAGTTTTCCGATGTCTGCTTCGTATTGCTGGGTACGCACGGCGCAGACCCGATCATACATAAAGTATCGTCCTCTTCCTCTCATTTTTCTGCTCTGCTGCAAGATATGCAGCCATGCGCCCGGCCGTGATTAGTATGGACAAACCGGAAAAGCAAAACAAGCGGTAATCCTTGTAAAAAGCGTTCCTTGACAAACCGATATAAGGACGGCTATAATAACGTGTAATCAGCATGGGATGACAGGGAGTACCGCCCCTCGACCGTGCTCGCGCAAGGTGCGTTATCGCCTTTTGAGTGGGTTTTTCCAAATAGGGTGGAACCGCGGACAATGATTTTGTTCGTCCCTAGCATAGCGCTAGGGACGTTTTTTATACCGTATTTTCAGAATTAGGGAGGAAACAGTAATGCAAATCAAACTACCGGACGGATCGGTCCATGAATACCAAGACGGCATGACAGCCCTTGATATCGCCGAATCCATCAGTCCCCGCCTTCGCAAGGCTACGCTTGGCGCTATGATCGACGGCAAGCGCGCGGACGTGTTTTGCCCCATTCACGGCGATCACGAGCTGCGGCTGCTCACTTTTGATGATCCGGAAGGGCGCTGGACCTACCGTCACACCGCTTCGCATATGATGGCACAAGCCGTGCAGAAGCTTTTCCCCAACGTGAAGGTCACCATCGGCCCCGCGATCGAGGACGGCTTCTACTACGATTTTGATATCGACGAGCCCTTCACGCCGGATGATCTTGTCAAGATCGAAAAGGAAATCGAAAACATTCAGAAACAGAATCTGCCGCTGGAGCGTTTCGAGCTGCCGCGTGCGGAAGCCATCCGCTATATGAGCGAACGCAAGGAGCCCTATAAGGTAGAGCTTATCAACGACCTGCCCGAGGACGCGATCATCAGCTTTTACAAGCAGGGTGATTTCGTGGATCTTTGCGCCGGCCCTCACGTTGAAAGCACAGGCAAGGTTAAAAACGTCAAGCTAATGAGCGTTGCGGGCGCATATTGGCGCGGCAACGAAAAAAACAAGATGCTCCAGCGTATCTATGGTACGGCTTTTGAAAAAAAAGCGGATTTGGACGCTTATCTTACGCGCCTTGAAGAAGCCAAGAAGCGCGATCACCGTAAGCTTGGCCGCGAATTGGGCTTGTTTGCGATGCGCGACGAAGCTCCCGGCATGCCCTTCTTCCTTCCCAAAGGCATGGTTCTTCGCAACACGCTGATCGATTATTGGCACGACGTACACAAAAAATGGGATTATTTGGAGATCTCCACCCCGCAGATCATGCGCCGAAGCCTATGGGAAACCTCGGGTCATTGGGAGCATTACAAGGATAATATGTATACCACCGTGATCGACGAAGAGGATTTTGCGATCAAGCCCATGAACTGCCCCGGCAGTATCTTAGTCTATGATCTGGAGCCGCATTCCTACAGGGAGCTGCCGCTTCGCTACGGCGAGCTGGGCCGCGTGCACAGACATGAGCTTTCAGGCGCGCTGCACGGCTTGTTCCGCGTCCGCTGTTTCACGCAGGACGACGCGCATATCCTGCTTGCGCCCGAGCAGATCAAGGACGAGGTCGTGCGTATCGCACAGCTGTTCGATGAAGTTTATTCCCTTTTTGAGCTGCCGTATACCATCGAGCTTTCCACCATGCCTGAGGATCATATTGGCTCGGTCGAGGATTGGGACACCGCCACCAAGGCGCTCTCCGACGCGATCGAGAGCATCGGCAAGGCCTATGTGATCAATCCCGGCGACGGCGCTTTCTACGGCCCCAAGCTCGACTTCCACATTCAGGATTCGCTCGGACGGACGTGGCAGTGCGGCACGATCCAGCTCGATTACCAGCTCCCCGGCCGCTTTGATCTTGAATATGTCGGCGCGGACGGCGAGAAGCATTGCCCCGTCATGATCCACCGTGTCGTGTTCGGCTCCGTGGAACGCTTTATTGGCGTATTGATCGAGCATTTCGCCGGTAAGTTCCCCACATGGCTCTCCCCTGTACAGGTCAAGGTGCTGCCGCTGACCGACCGCAACATTCCCGCCGCCAAAGAGATTGAAAAGAAGCTCGACGCGCTGCGGATCCGCGTGGAAACCGATACGCGCAACGAAAAGATCGGCTTTAAAATCCGCGAGGCACAGATGCAGAAGATCCCCTATATGCTCGTTATCGGCGATAAGGAGGTCGAAAACAACGTCGTCGCCGTCCGTTCGCGCGGCGAGGGCGATTTAGGCACGATGCCGCTGGAAAGCTTTACGGAACGCATATTGAAAGAGATCAACGACAAGGTCAACAACGGCAATTAAAGAATAACCAAGCTAAAACGAATGGGGCTGTCTTTCGGACAGCCCCATCGATTGTTTACATACAGGTCGGTAGATTGGAAAAGCTGAACGTGCCATATACAGTGATGTTGGTGTTGTCCGTACAACCGCAATCCGCGACTTCCACACTAAGATGCGGCGTCACGTTTTGACAGCTCAGTTCGTTCAGTTCCGGCTCTGCATCACCGCATATATAGCCGATCGCCTCATCCACCATGACATTCCCCGTAACGTTGACGCGCACCGTATCCCCGCATCCGGAGCTTACAGGGCCTATATCGATGATATAAGGTATGGCGCCCGCCAACCCAATACGATAGACGTCCACAGGGCAGCATCCGCCGCAGGGTAACTGCGCCTGCACGGTTTCAGGCTCCACCGTATACCCGAGGAACGATGTATCGTAAGCGATCCTTGCGCAGTTGGTCTTCACGGCGTCCGTATTAAAAGCCGCAGGCAGCGTCATGGTCTCGCAGAATTCCACGCTGCGCGTACAGCTGCCACTGCAGAGCGCAGACAATGTTGCAGACTCTGTTTCTGGTATAGAATCGTTTATCGGAAGTGCATCGCCGGTTGTCGCTCTGGATGGCGTGGGAATCGTTCTCATATGCTGTCCCGGCGGTTGGTTTATGATGCGCGTTGCCATTTTGTTCCTTCTCCTTTTCGCACATATTGATATCTGCATAGTATGTCGAATACTTAAAATGTGCGCTTTTTTTGTATTGACAAGCCAAGGGCAAATCTGTATAATTGAGCTTGCAGTTTGAGTTTGCGGCCATGGCGGAATCGGCAGACGCGTACGTTTGAGGGGCGTATGGGCAACCGTATGAGTTCAAGTCTCATTGGCCGCACCAAATGCAAAAGAGCACCCATAGGGTGCTCTTTTACATTTCTATGAGGGGACAATGAGACTTGAAGGGCGCGACCCCGAAGGGGACAAATTGCAACTGTGTTGCGATTTGCGCGCCCCGAGCTGGCGGCGCGGAAGCGCCGGAAGTCTCATTGGCCGCACCAAATGCAAAAGAGCACCCATTGGGTGCTCTTTTACATTTCTATGAGGGGACAATGAGACTTGAAGGGCGCGACCCCGAAGGGGACAAATTGCAACTGTGTTGCGATTTGAACGCCCCGAGCTGGCGGCGCGGAAGCGCCGGAAGTCTCATTGGCCGCACCAAATGCAAAAGAGCACCCGTAGGGTGCTCTTTTACATTTCTATGAGGGGACAATGAGACTTGAAGGGCGCGACCCCGAAGGGGACAAATTGCAACTGTGTTGCGATTTGCGCGCCCCGAGCTGGCGGCGCGGAAGCGCCGGAAGTC
>JAQVRG010000202.1 GCA_028701165.1 Eubacteriales bacterium
TGGAAAACAGCAAGCACAGGCCGCTTGGCGCGTTCCTTTTCGCTATCGGCATCCCCAACGTGGGCGCAAAGACCGCGCGCGATCTGGCGCGACGGTTCAAAACGCTCGCCAATGTACGAAGCGCAGACCGTGAAGCGCTCCTTTCCATCCCCGATGTGGGCGAGATCGTTGCGGACAGCATCCTTACCTTCTTTGCGGATCCTATGCTCAGCGCATCCGTGGATCGTCTGCTTGCCTATGGCGTAAAGCCGCTTGAGGAAGCTGCGGTTGCCGCGCAAAGCCCTATATCCGGCAAGACGCTTGTGGTGACGGGCACGATGGAACGCCTAGACAGAAAGGGCATGGAAGCGAAGATCGAATCGCTGGGCGGAAAAGCCGCTGGCAGCGTCAGTAAAAAAACGGATTATGTGGTAGCGGGAGAGAGCGCCGGCAGCAAGCTTGACAAGGCGCGCGCGCTTGGCGTTCCGGTTCTTTCGGAAAGTGAATTTTTTGCGCTGATCGGCGAATAAGGCTTTGTTGAATTTCATCATACGCTGTGCTATACTAAATAAGTTATAGCATTGGAGGATACATACGTGGTAAACAGTATGACAGGCTTTGGCCGCGCCAGTTGCAGCCGGGACGGCCGGGAAATGACCATCGAGCTAAAAAGCGTCAATCATCGCTATTTGGACTTAAGCTTTCGCATGCCGCGGCACATCGGTTTTATTGAGGAGGTTCTTCGCGTCCTTCTCAACGAAAACCTTTCCCGCGGCCATGTAGATATCTTTGTGAATTACCGCAATACGCGCAACGACGCGCGCACGGTGCGCGTGGACGCGGCGCTTTTGGGTCAATACATCGCAGCCGCGCAGCAAGCCAACGCGCCCTACGGGCTTCGAGACGACGTCTCCTTGATGAGCATGCTGCGCATGCCCGATGTGCTGGAGCTGACGGAAGCGGAGGAGGATAAGGACGCGGTGTGCGCCCTTGCCAAAGAGACCGCGCTCTTGGCGCTTTCCGAGCTTAAGGATATGCGCGCTAAGGAGGGCACCCGTCTTTACGCGGATCTGTATGCGCGCGCGGATGTGGTATCGAGTTTGGCGGAAAAGGCCGCCTTGCGCGCACCGCTTGTCGTTTCGGAATATAAGCAAAAGCTTGACGAGCGTATCGAAAAGCTGATCGATACGGCGGAGGTCGATCGCCAGCGCCTTGCAACAGAGGTGGCGCTTTTTGCGGATAAGGCAAGCATAGAGGAGGAAATCGTACGTTTACGCAGTCATGTGGCTGCATATAAGGCGCTCCTTGACAGCGTCGAGCCTGCCGGGCGAAAGCTTGATTTCATCGTGCAGGAAATGAACAGGGAATTCAACACCATGGGTTCCAAAGCCAACGATAAGGATCTCGTAAAGTGCGTACTGGACGGTAAAGCGGAAATCGAAAAAATACGCGAGCAGATCCAAAACATAGAATAGGAGCGCGTATGGGCATCAAGCTTGTTAACGTGGGGTTTGGCAATATCGTTTCCGCAAACCGCATCATTTCCATCGTTCTGCCGGACAGCGCGCCCTCTAAGCGCTTGATCCAAGAAGCGCGGGAGCGCAGCAAGCTTATCGACGCGTCGCACGGCCGCCGCACAAGATCGGTGATCGTGATGGACAGCGCGCATGTGGTGCTTTCCGCGTTGCAGTCCGAGACCATCGCAGCACGCGTTGCGAATTTACAACGGGAGGATCAGGCATGAACCGCGGTATGCTCATTATCGTATCCGGACCGTCGGGCGTCGGAAAGGGAACCGTATGCAACGCGCTATTTGCGCAGGACGCCAAACTGACCTTCTCGGTTTCCGCGACCACGCGCGCGCCGCGTCCCGGCGAGAAGGAAGGCGTAAGCTATTTCTTTATCAGCGACGCGGAATTCCAGCGTATGGTGGAGCAGGACGCATTTTTAGAATATGCCTGCAATTTTAACACGAGCAGCTACGGCACGCCCAAAGCATATGTTGAAAAAATGCGGGACGCCGGCAAGGATGTGGTTCTTGATATCGATGTAAAGGGCGCGGCAAACGTCAAAAAGGTATGTCCGGACGCCATAACGATCTTTATTGCGCCGCCGTCCATGGACGCGCTGGAAAGCCGTTTGCGCGGAAGGGCTACCGAAAACGAAGAAGCCCTGCAAAAACGCCTGCGTGAAGCGGTTATTGAAATGGATCGCATCGACGAGTACGAATATCTCGTCGTCAACGACGTGCTGCAAACGGCTGTGGGCGATATGCACAGCATCATCAACGCGGAGCGTTTGCGCACTTTTCGAAATGTTAGCTTATTCAATCAACTACGAGGAGGCAGATAAGAATGATTAACAACCCGCCGGTCAACGAATTGCAAGGAAAAGTAGGCACGCGATATATGTTGGTAACCGTAGTCGCCAAGCGCGCGCGTCAGCTCGTGCTCGATCCCGAACGCATCGGTAACCTCAAACCGGTATCCGTAGCCGTGGATGAATTGTACGATAACAAGCTGAATATCAAATTCCCGGAGGAGTACACCGCAAGATGAAATGCGCGGTGCTTGGCATAACGGGCTCTATCGCCGCTTATAAGGCCTGCGATATCATAAGCGCCCTAAAAAAGGCCAATATCGACGTGCGCGTGATCCTTACGGACGCGGGCGCAAAATTCATAACGCCTCTGGCGCTTGAAAGTATTGCGCATACGCCCGTCGTCACGGATATGTTCAGCCGCGAAAGGCCATGGGAGGTCGAACATATCGCGCTTGCCAAGCGCGCCGACGTTTTCTTGGTGGCGCCGGCGAGCGCCAACTTTCTAGGCAAAGCCGCCTGCGGTATCGCGGACGATATGCTGACCACCACGATCCTTGCCACAAAAGCGCCCGTTTTGGTAGCGCCCGCGATGAATACCAACATGTATCTGCACCCGCAGGTACAGGCGAATATCCAAGCGTTAAAGGCGCGGGGCTATCGAATGATCGAGCCCGCAAACGGTATGCTCGCGTGCGGTGACGTTGGAATCGGCCGATTGGCCGAAGTTGATTGCATCGTCGAAGCGGCGTTGCAGGCGCTGCAAATCAAGCAAGATCTTGTTGGAAAAAGAATCCTCGTAAGCGCGGGGCCTACGCAAGAACGCATCGATCCCGTGCGCTACATCACCAACCGTTCCTCAGGCAAAATGGGTTACGCCTTGGCGGAAGCCGCGATGGAACGCGGCGCGGCCGTCACGCTCGTCAGCGGACCGACAAATTTACAAACGCCGGCAGGCGTAACGCGGATCGACGTGCAGTCCTCCGAGGACATGTATAACGAACTGACGGCGCGCTTTGCAGACTGTGACGCCGTTTTGATGGCGGCAGCGCCAGCCGACTTTACACCGGAGAGCGTTGCAACGCAGAAGATCAAAAAGGACGGCGAATCGCTTTCCCTTTTACTAAAGCCCACAAAGGATATACTTGCCTCGCTTGGCAAGCTCAAAAAGCAGCAGCGCCTATTGGGCTTCGCCGCGGAAACGCAGTCTTTGGAAGAAAACGCGCAGATCAAGCTAAAAAAGAAAAATCTCGATATGATCGCCGCGAACGATGTAACGGCGGAGGGCGTGGGCTTTAACGTGGAAACAAACGCCGTTACGGTTTATAAAGCCGACGGCTCAAAAGAGCAAAGCGGTTTGATGACCAAACGCGCGCTTGCCGATTGGCTGTTGGACAGGCTGTTTTCGGGCGTTTGACGGATTCCAAGCTTGAGCGCGTATGCGCTCTTTTTTGCTATCATGCTAAAAGGAAGGGGATATGCGGCATTT
>JAQVRG010000203.1 GCA_028701165.1 Eubacteriales bacterium
CGTCTGCCCATCGAGCAGCTGATCGGTTATATCGACGAGAAGATCGACTTCTGATCCCAAGAAAAATATGCCTTTACAGCAAAGGGACGCCGCTTCGCGCGGCGTCCCTCATTCGTTACGTCAGCTTATTCTTTGATTGTTCCCTTATACTTCTTCAGCAGTACGTCCGCGATCGCCACGGCCTGCTCGCCGATCATTTTGACGTCCTGCCCTTCGAGCATGATGCGGATGAGCGGCTCCGTGCCGGAGGCGCGCACCAGCACGCGTCCCGTATCGCCCAACAGCTCCTGCACCCGCTTCACGGTATCCAGCAGCTCCGTATCCGCCATCGCCGCCTGCTTATCCGCGTTATCCACGATCACGTTGACGAGCACCTGCGGATAGATCGTGACGACACGGGCAAGCTCGGACATGCTTTTTCCCGAAGCCTTCAAGACGTTGAGCGTCTGTATCGCCGTAAGCATACCGTCGCCCGTCGTATTATGATCCAAAAAGATCACATGGCCCGACTGTTCGCCGCCTATGCTGTAGCCGTTGTCCCGCATACATTCCAGTACATACCGGTCGCCCACGCGCGTTTCCACCACGTTGATACCGTTTTGCTCCATCGCCTTCTTCAAGCCGATGTTGGACATCACGGTGATCACCAGCGTATCCTTGCTTAAGCAGCCCTGCCGCTGCATCGCTATGGCGTTGACGCCCATGATGCGATCCCCGTCCACGATATTGCCGCATTCATCGGAAGCCATCATGCGATCCGCGTCGCCGTCAAAGGCAAAGCCCACGTCCGCGCCCAGCTCCGTGACAAGCTGCTGTAATCTTTCAGGATGGGTGGAGCCGCAGCGGTCGTTGATATTGTTGCCGTCCGGCTCATCCGCAAAGGAATGCACCTCCGCGCCCAGTTCGGAAAAGACCTCCTTGGCGATACCGGAGGAAGCGCCGTTTGCGCAGTCCAACACGATCTTAAGGCCGTCGAACCATTCCTGCGCCTTGGATTTCAAGAAATCCTTATATTGATCCCGCGCGCGCCGCGCAACGATCACATGCCCCACGCGCGTTCCCGTAGGATAGGTAAGGGGAAGATCGTTCAAGATGATCTCCTCGATCTTATCCTCCAGCGCGTCCGAAAGCTTATAGCCCTTGGAATCAAACCACTTGATGCCGTTATACTCCATGCTGTTATGGGAAGCGCTGACCATAACCGCCGCGTCCGCGTCATATTGCCGCACCAGATACGCCATGGCGGGCGTAGGCACAACGCCCACATCGATCACATCGCCGCCGACGGAGCAAATGCCCGCCGTCAGCGCCGCGCAGAGCATATCGCCTGAAAGGCGCGTATCCGCGCCCAAAAGAATGCGCGGCATATGCACGGCGCTTGTGAGCACGCTCGCGCCCGCCGCGCCGATTTTCAGCGCCAGCTCACAGGAGAGATCCGCGTTCGCTACACCGCGTACGCCATCCGTTCCGAATAGTTTCCCCATAAACTCATACTCCCTTCTCTACGCATAAGGCACAAAGCGTTGCTTTGTGCCTTATAATCATCACTATATGCCGAATTAACGCTTGGAGAACTGGGGTGCGCGGCGTGCGGCTTTGAGGCCGTACTTTTTGCGCTCCTTCATCCTCGGGTCACGCGTCAGGAAGCCTGCCTTCTTGAGCGCGGGACGCAGCTCGGGCTGTGCGCTGATCAGCGCGCGGGCGATGCCGTGGCGGATAGCACCCGCCTGGCCGGTATAGCCGCCGCCGTACACGTTGACGTTCACGTCGTACTTGCCGAGCAGATCCGTCAGCACCAAGGGGGCGCGAACGATCATCTTAAGGGTTTCATAGCCGAAGTATTCTTCGACGTCGCGCTTATTGACGGTGATCTTGCCGGTACCGGGAGTCAGACGAACGCGGGCAATGGACTTTTTGCGCCTTCCGGTTCCGAGATTTTGCGTTGCAGTTGCTGCCATTGTTTTGTTCCTCCTCCCTTCAGTTCTTCAGCACGAGCGCTTCGGGCATCTGCGCCTCATGGTTATGCTCGCTGCCGGCGTAAACGCGAAGCTTCTTGAGCATCTTGCGGCCAAGAGGGCCCTTGGGCATCATGCGGCGGATCGCTTCATACACCGTGAATTCGGGACGCTGAGCGATCATGTCGCGGTATGTGGTCTCTTTGATTCCTCCGGGATAACCGGTGTGATGGTAATACTTTTTGCCGTCCAGCTTATTGCCTGTGAGAACGACTTTGTCCGCATTGATGATGATGACGTGATCACCGGTATCCACATGCGGCGTATATATCGGCTTATGTTTCCCGCGAAGTATAGCGGCTACCTGAGAAGCCAAACGGCCGAGCACCATGCCGTCTGCGTCCACGATATACCACTTGCGTTCGAGGGTCTCGCCTTTGGCCATATAGGTCTTCATGGCTTTCCTCCTGAATGGTAATGAAAATTTGTTATCGCCTTAGTGGAACGCTATCACTGCCGGGGCTGTGGCCGCAATCGCCGACCCTAAAGCACACTCGGATATTGTACCGAATGCGTCGGGAGATGTCAAGCAAAATCGCAGGGATTTTCCCGTTTTTTTCCGTCGCTGCGCGAAATCAGCATAAAGACGCGAAGCCTTGCTGCCGCAGCGCTTCATATAAAACGACGGCGACGGCGTTGGACAGGTTCAGCGACCGCTGCGAGGGCAGCATGGGGATACGCACGGCGTCCGCCGCGCGGCGCGTAAGAAGCGCCGTCCCCAGTCCCGCCGTTTCCTTGCCGAAAACGAGAAAGTCGCCGTCGCGGTATTCCACGTCCGCATAGCTGTTGACGGCATGCGTAGAAAGGAGGAAAAAGCGCGCACCGGGATGCTTTTGCTCCACCTCCTCGAAGCTATCATAATAAAACACGCTTAGATCATGCCAATAATCCAGTCCCGCGCGCTTAAGCTGTTTATCCGTAATCTCAAAGCCAAAGGGGCGCACCATATGAAGCGCCGTCCCCGTGACGGCGCAGGTGCGGGAGATATTGCCTGTGTTTTGCGGTATTTCCGGCTCTACCAAAACGATGTTGAACATGAATACGCACGCTCCTAAGAATAAAACGCGTTGCCGCCGATGGTCGCGTAGTAGGTTCGTTTTCCCCACGCGGTTCCGCGGCTGGCCGCTCGGAAATACACGATCTCGGGAGGCAGGATACGGTTACCGTCCACAAAGATCTGCTGCACGGCGGCCATCGCGCCCGCGCTGGGCGTCACGCTGCGAAGGGCAGCTTCCTCGTCGGCGGGCGTAAACTGTCCGCTTTGAAAAACCACACCTGTGATGGTATTGGGGAAGCGGCTGTCCTGCACGCGATTGTAGATCACGTTGGCGACGGCCAAAAAGCCGTCCGCACCCGCTTCCTCGTCCACAAGCTGCGCCGCGAGATATAATTCGTCCGACAAAGACGCCGCGGGCGGCTGCGTATAGACGGGCGCAGGCTCCGGGGTAGGCTCGGGGGTAGGCTTTGGCGTTGGTTTCGGGGTGGGTTCCGGCGTCTTTTCAGGCTCCGCCGTTCCAAGATGCACATATTCTTTGAGCATAAAGCCCCATTCGTCCCCGATCTCCACCCTGTACCAATCCCCTGATTTACCGGTGATAACCAAGGGCTCGCCCTTTTCGTATTCCGCGATCACGCGGCAGTCCGTATTCGGACTTTCACGAAGATTGACCGATTTCGCGTAAACATAGCCCGTTTCCGGCATGATCTCCTCAACGGTATAGGCTGGCGCAGGTTCGGGCGTAGGCGTTGCCTTAGGGGTTGGCTTAGGCGT
>JAQVRG010000204.1 GCA_028701165.1 Eubacteriales bacterium
CGCGGCTAGCTTTTTCATCGCCTCAAAGATGACCTGATGGCGCGGCAAAAAGAAGTCGCTGCTGACCAGCCGCTCCAATGCGGCTTCCACAGCACTCTGCGCCAGTATCATGCTGCCCAGCAGCGCTCGCTCGGCTTCCTCGTTGCGGGGCAGGTCGTCGGTTGCACTCGTCAGGCTGTTCATATTACTCCTTTAGCGGCAGAACCTCTACCTTGAATTTGCTGTCCGTCTTTTCATAAAGATGCGCCGTCACGTCCGTGACGCCAAGCGTCTTGATCGGTTCGTCCAGCCGTATCTTCTTCTTATCCACGTCGATATCGTACTGCTGCTTGAGCGCCTGCGCGATTTCCGCCACGCCGATGGAGCCGAACAAACGTCCCTGCCCGGCTTTGGCGTATACCTTGACAGTCAAGCCGCTCATCCCGTCGGCCAAGGCCTTGGCGTTTTTGCGCTGTACCTCCAGTCTGTGCTGATCCGCGCCCTTTTTCAAGGTCGCCGCGTGCATGTTATTGGCGTCCGCCATGACGGCTAGATTTTGCGGGATCAGAAAATTCCGCGCGTAACCGTCGCTGACGTTGATGATCTCGCCGCTTTTTCCCTTCCCCTTAACATCCGCTGTAAGTAATACCTTCATTTGATATCCGCCTCCTGTAAATATGATTGGATTGCAGCCGTAAGCTGCTCGATCGCCTCGTCAATCGTCGCGTTTTTCACCTGCGCGCCCGCGACGGTCATATGCCCGCCGCCGCCCAGCTTTTCTAGGATCAACTGCACGCTGATAACGCCCGTGCTGCGGCCGCTGATCATCACTACGCCGTTGACGGCGGCGAGTACAAAGGCCGCCGAGATATCCCGTATGGTGATAAGCTCATCCGCGGCCTGCGCGGCGATCAGCTGCGCGTCGGTCATGCCGTCGGGGCAAGTGGATATAGCGATGCCCTTTTCCATGATGAGCGCCGATTGTACCACGCGCGTGCGCTCACGGTATACGGCCATATCGTCCTGAAACATCATCTTGACGGCGCTGTTATCCGCGCCGTTGCGCTTAAGATAGCTCGCCGCCTCAAAGGTGCGCGCGCCCACATTGAACACAAAGCGCTTGGTATCCAGCGTGATGCCCGTAAGCAGCGCACCGCATTCAAAGGTGGTTGGCTTCACGGCATCGTCGAAGTACTGAACGACCTCCGTCACGATCTCGCAGGCCGACGACGCGCCCGCCTCCAAATAGCTCAGCGTCGGGTTGGGAAGCGCGTCCACAGGCCGCCTGTGATGATCGATGATGACCGTTTTCCCCGCGCGCTCATACAAGGCCTTATCCATTACGGTGGTCGCGCGCTGGGTGTCCACCACCACCAGCACGGCGTCTGAGCGCATAAGCGCGTGCGCCTGCTCCGGCGTTATGACGCGCTCGTGATAGATCTTGTTGGCGCGCATGGCGTCCAGCGCCGCGCGTATGGTGATATTGGGCGCGTCCAGCACAAGATAGGCGGCCTTGCAGTTGACGTGCACCGCGCATCGCATCACGCCCAAAGCGGCGCCCACGCAGTCCATATCCGAATTTTTATGCCCCATCACAAAGACCTGATCGGCATTCTCGATAAGCTGACGCAGCGCGCGTGAGAACAGGCGTATCTTGACGCGGCTGTAGCGCGTCGTAACCATCTTGTTGCCGCCGTAGAACACGAAGTTCGCGCCCTTCTTCACAACGGCCTGATCGCCGCCGCGCCCCAAGGCAAGCTCCATGCTCTCCCGCGCCGCTTCGTCCGAAGCGATCATGCGCTCCGCGGCGCCCACAGCGATGGATAGCGTTACGGATTGGTTGGTGCCCGTATCGATGCCGCGCACGGCGTCCAAAAGCGGAAAACGCTTTTTTTCAAGCTCCGCCAAGCGCTTGGCTTCAAACAGCACATAAAATTTCGCGTTTTCATAGCGGCGGTACACGCCTTCGATGCTTTGCACAAACTCCTTGACCTGCTTTTCCACCTCCGTCAATACGGCGTTGCGGCGGAACTGCTCGTTCGAGGCGAGATCCTCGTAATTATCCACGCTGATGATGGCGACCGTGGGCATCTGCTCCTCATAGAGCCGCGAATAGTGCAGCGCCTCGGTGCGGTCGATCCAGTATTGGAAGGTAAGCGGGCGCATCTTTGCGTTTTTCCGCTTGATGTGCATATTGGTTACGGAAAAGCTGCGGCCGTTGCGTTCTGCCAAAAGTGTCTTTTGCGGGATGGGCAGCTCAAGCGCCGGCAGCGCCTGCTTGATATCCTTTCCGGTATACAGCGCGCGCATCGCCTTGTTTTCCCAAAGGATGCGGCCGTTTGCGTCAAATATGGCGGCGGGGATATCCACGCGGCTGATCACGCTTCCCGCCGCAGACTGGTTATCGCGGAAAACGTCATCGTATAACGCCTGCGCTTCTTTGCGATACCATATGTTCTGACCCAAGGCCAGCAGTAAAAGCGCGACGGCGGCAACGGCGGCAAGCAAGCCGTAGACCGGACGCACCATGCTTGCAAGCGCCGCGCAGCCCAGTAATGTCGTGCATGCAAAAAGAACGGTTATGAAGATAGGCGGTTTTCGCACGTCGTTACTCCTTTACTCATTCCTCCGGCCCGTTGGTAGGCAAATTCTTCATTCGGCCGCGCAGGTTAAAAACGCATTCGGCGACGCCCGAGAGACACAGCACAATGAGGCTGTAGGGAAAAAACAGGATATAGAGCACATACCGAAACGCCCTTCGCGCGCCCGATTGCCGAACGATCACGCGGGAGATATATTCGCTGTAGCAAAAGCCGTTGAGTGAAAACTCGCCCAGCAGGATCATTTCGATGGTTACGACGATCGCGCCCGCGTTCTTCAATGCGAGCAGACGCACCGCGATCGCCCCCGCCGCCAGTATACCCGCGCCCACGAGGGATTCGCGCGTAATACGCCAATCCCAAAGCTTCGCCATGGGCTTAAGCTGCGCGCCGTGCTTACGCGCAAAGCGTTCCAGCAGCAGCACATCCGCAAACGCAAGCGTCATCGCCGTCGCCATAATCGTAATCATGGTAAGCTGCGGCGTCATATCCAACAACGCGGCCGAAACGACGGCGGGGATAGCAAACGCATAGCCCATCGACTTGCCGACCTCGCCCATTGCTTCATACAGGGAAAGCACCTGCCGCGTAAGCTCGCGCATGGCGTCGTAGGCGTCCTTTCCCGCAAGCAGGGATGGCAGGCAAAGCTCTACATAGTATGCTACGGCAAAGCAGGCCGTCACGCAGGCGAGGGCGGTGCGATACGGCAGCTTCTTTTGAAAGAAAAACGTCAGCACAACCGCCGCGGGCAGCAGCAGCGCCAGCGCATAAAGCGCCTGCGAGCCGGCCGTAAAGGCGGCGCCTGCGCTTGCAAGAAGAAACGCGGCCGGCGTATAAACGCCGCCATAGCACAGCGCTACATAGGCAAGCGCCGCGGAAAGCAACAGCAGCGCCGGCACGAAAATGCCGCCCAGCGCGCCCCAAAGCCCCAAAGCGAGCACGACCATGATCCTTTTTAAGGGTATGCGCGTATCCAATCCTTACCTTCCTCTATCCTTCCATTCCTCCGCCAACTTTTCGGCGTAAGATTATTATACATTTCTGTCGTTCTTTTTATTGTAGCGCAAGCGGGATCGGATTACAACAAATTCGTGTGTCCCGATGCGCAAAACAGCCGCGCGATGGCGGCTGTTTGTTATTCTAACGTTCTTCTGTGAAGTGGATTGTTTTGCTTTTATTCCGCTACGTAGGGCAGCAG
>JAQVRG010000205.1 GCA_028701165.1 Eubacteriales bacterium
TCTACACGGACGCCTTCAAGGAAGCCGCTTATATCACCAAGGCGCGCGTACAGCTGATGCGCGATCTTGGCTGTACCCCGCAGCCGCTCGCGGCTTTCCTTCTCAACCTGGGCTTGGAAACGCTCGCGCTTCGCATGGAACGGCATTGCAGCAACGCGCTGACCGTGGCGCAGCGCCTGGCGCAAAGCCCGCGCGTCGATTGGGTCAAGTATCCCGGCCTTGCCGGCTCCCCCTTCTACGCGCTTTCGCAGAAGTATCTTCCCAACGGGCAAAGCGGCGTGATCTCCATAGGCGTAAAGGGCGGCCGCGACGCGGCGGTCAAATTTCTCAACAGCCTTGAACTTGTTAACATCGTCGTGCATGTGGCGGATGCGCGCTCCTGCGCGCTGCATCCCGCCAGCACCACACACCGGCAGTTAACGGATGAGCAGCTCCGCGCGGCTGGCATCGGGCCGGAGCTTGTGCGCATCTCCGTAGGTATAGAAAATGTCGAGGATATTTGGGCGGATATCCGGCAGGCGTTGGAAAGGGCGGGACGCTGACGTTATGCCCATCAAGGTTCCCGATAAGCTGCCCGCCATCGATACCCTTCACGCGGAAAACATCTTCGTGATGCAGCACACCCGCGCCACTACGCAGGATATCCGCCCCCTGCAGGTGCTGCTGCTCAACCTCATGCCCACCAAGATCGCCACGGAAACGCAGCTTGCGCGGCTTTTGAGCAATACGCCCCTACAGGTGGAATTAGAGCTTATTTATACGCGCAGCCATGAGGCCAAGAATACCGCCAAGGAGCATCTGCTCTCCTTTTATAAAACCTTCGATCAGGTGAAGCACAGAAACTTTGACGGGCTCATCATCACGGGCGCGCCCATCGAGCACCTTGCCTTTGAGGAGGTTGAATACTGGGACGAGCTGTGCGAAATCATGGAATGGAGCAAGCAGCATGTCTATTCGACGCTGCATATTTGCTGGGGCGCGCAGGCGGCGCTGTATTATCACTACGGCATCCAAAAATACCCGCTTTCCGAAAAGCTCTTCGGCGTTTTCCCGCATGTTGCCGAATACAAAAACTCCATTCTCCTTCGCGGTATGGATAACGTATTTATGGTGCCGCACTCCCGGCATACCACCGTGCGGCGAGAGGATATCGAGGCCGTCCCGGCGCTGCAGATCCTGGCTTCCTCGCCGCAGGCGGGCGTGTATGCGGTGAAGACCGCGCACGGACGACAGGTTTTCCTTACGGGGCATGTGGAATATGACGCGGACACGCTGGCGTTGGAATACCAAAGAGATAAAAAAGCGGGCAAGCCCATTTGCGTACCCGAAAATTATTACCCTGACGATGACGATACGCAGCCGCCCACGGTCACTTGGCGCAGCAGCGCGCATCTGCTTTTTTACAACTGGCTCAACTATTTTGTGTATCAAGCCACGCCCTATGATATCGCGTCCATCGGATAACAAATCGAGCCGCCCGAAAGGGCGGCTCGATTTATCGCCGAAGGTCGAATGACCTTTGACGAAAGCCTAAGACTACAGCAGCACGATCCCGTGGCTTGCACATACCGCTAAGGTTTCGGCATCCCATATGGAGGACTGTACCTCGCCGATATGCGCCTTGCCCATCAGCAGCATGCAAAGCCTGCTCTGCCCGATGCCGCCGCCGATGGTCAGCGGCAGTTCGCCCTTTAGCAGCATTGTATGATATAAAAGCGCCCGCCTGTCGTCGCAGCCGGATATGGAAAGCTGCTTATCCAGCGTTTCCGGATCCACACGGATACCCATGGAGCTGATCTCCATCGGGCAATCCAGCAGCGCGTCATAAAAGAGGATATCGCCGTTTAGCGACCAGTCGTCATAATCGGGGGAGCGCCCGTCATGGCGTTCGCCGTTGGAGAGCGTGCCGCCGATCTGCATGAGGAAGGCCGTCGGATGCGCCTTAACAAGAAGGTATTCCCTCTCCTTGGGCGTTTTATCCGGGTACATATCCAAAAGCTCCTGTGCGGTAATAAAGAACACGTCGCGGGAAAGCTCCGTCGTAATATGCGGATACCGAGCCTTGAGCAGATCCAGCGTATCACAGACGCAATGCACGATGGCGCGCACGGTGTTTTTAAGCATCGTCTCGTTGCGCATATCCTCTGTGATCACCTTTTCCCAGTCCCACTGATCGACGTAGATGGAGTGCAGATTATCCAGCTCCTCGTCGCGGCGGATGGCGTTCATGTCGGTATACAGACCCTTGCCCGGGCGAAAATCGTAGCGGTATAGCGCCATGCGCTTCCACTTTGCCAAGGACTGCACGACCTGTCCTTCCTTTCCCGTTGCGGGCACATCAAAGCCGACCGGACGCTCCACGCCGTTCAAGTTGTCGTTCAAGCCCGTATAGCTTTCCACAAACAACGGCGCGCTGACGCGCTTGAGGTGCAGCGCGCGGGAAAGGCTGTCCTGAAAGGTTCTCTTAATAAAGCTTATCGCATCCTGCGTTTCGTATAAGCTCATATCCGACGCATAGTGTTCCGGAATCACGGTTTTGTTCATGCTGTCCACCTTTCTCCTGTGAAATTTCAAAACTTGAGAATTAGAATATACGCATTCGTGCAGCTTTGCAAGTGAAACTTGTCATGGCGCGGCTTTACTGCCGCCTAGCGCCAACGCGCCGGAAACGCAGTTTTCATGCCGCTTTCGTATTGACGCGGCCTTTGGCGAATGGTAAACTTCACTAGTAAGCATTGCCATACCATTTTTCTATTTCGCCATTGGCTGCTCTTATAACAGAAGGGAGATCCTGTCATGCTTTATGATCTGATCGTGCTGGGCGGCGGTCCCGGCGGTTATCTCGCGGCGGAACGCGCCGGTCACGCCGGATTGTCCGTGCTTTGCATCGAAAAGAACGCCTTGGGCGGCGTTTGTTTAAACGAGGGCTGCATCCCCACCAAAACGCTGCTGTATTCCGCAAAGCTGCTGGACGGCGCGGCGCACGGCGAAAAATACGGCGTTTCGGCCGATGGGCTCAAGCTCGATCACGCCAAGGTTTTAGCCCGCAAGGACAAGGTCGTAAGAACGCTTGTCAGCGGCGTAAACGCCACGCTTAAGGCAAACGGCGTTACGGTCGTCAAGGCAAACGGCGTTATCACAGGCCAAAGCGAAGACGGGTATACCGTACAGGCGGGAGATGAAGCCTATACGGGCAAGCGTCTCATCATCGCCACGGGCTCCTCCCCTGCGGTTCCCCCCATCCCGGGGCTTAAGGAAGGGTTGGAAAGCGGCGTTGTCATGACCAACCGCGAAGCCCTGCAGCTAAAGGAAATTCCGGAAAAGCTGGTCGTGATCGGGGGCGGCGTTATCGGTTTGGAAATGGCTTCCTATTTTAATTCCGCGGGCGCCGGTGTGACCATCATAGAGATGCTGGATCATATCGCCGGCGCGAACGATGCGGATCTTGTCGCCATCCTGCAAAAGAACTATGAAAAGAAGGGCTTGACCTTCCATTTGGGCGCGAAGGTGACGGAGGTGAAACCCGACGGCGTATGCTACGAAAAGGACGGCGGAGCTTTGTTCGCCCCCGCCGACAAGGTTCTTCTCTCCATCGGGCGCAGGGCGAATACCCGCGACATCGGCTTAGAGCGTATCGGCGTGGCGATTGAACGCGGCGCGATCCTAACGGACGCGCAACTTCGCACCAACCTGCCCGACGTTTACGCCGTAGGCGACGTCAACGGCAAATCCATGCTCGCGCACACCGCGTACCGTGAAGCCGAGGTCGCTG
>JAQVRG010000206.1 GCA_028701165.1 Eubacteriales bacterium
ATACTATCACAATTCGCTCACGCATGCAAACGGCGCGCCGGCAAGCTGCCTCACAGCCTCTTCCGCCGCCGCGCGCGAATCGAACAAGCCGTATACGCAAGCGCCGCTGCCGCTCATGCACGCGCCCAGCGCGCCGAGCGAACGGAGCCTTTGCAGATTTTCGCCGATTTCGCCGCATATTTTTTGCGCGGGCGATAAAAGCGCGTTCCCCAAGGCGTTTGCGAGCGCCCGTAAGTCGCCACGCCGTATGGCGTCTATAGCGCGCTCGCTGCCTGTGTGCTCCACGGGCAGCGCAAGGGCTTGAAACAGCGCGCCTGTAGACACGCCGCCGTTCCCTTTGAGCAGCACGATGGGACAATGCAGCGCGGGCAGCGGCGTAAGCCTTTCGCCCACACCCTGACAAAGCGCGATGCCGCCGTTTAGGCAAAAGGGCACGTCCGCGCCGATCTCGCGCCCCAAGGCGTAGAGCGCGTCCTCCGAAGCCGCGCCGTAAAAGGCCTGCATGGCGCGAAGCACGGCCGCCGCGTCCGCCGAAGCGCCGCCCAAGCCCGCCTGCGACGGGATGCGCTTTTCTATATGTATATGCGCGCCGCCGGTGCGATACCGCTCCCGATACAGCGCCGCCGCCCGATACGCCGTGTTGTCCGGCGGCAGCGGCGCGTCCGCCGTCACGGAAATGTCCGCGGCGGGCTCGATGCACACCCTGTCCGCAAGGCCGATCCTCGCCATCACGGTGCGAAGCTCGTGATACCCGTCCGTGCGCTTATAAAGCACGTCGAGCGTCAGATTGATTTTTGCGTGCGCTTGTAAAATCATGGCTCTATTATAGTCTATTTCTTCTCGCATTTGTACATAATCCTACCTATGAAACGATACATTTCTCTTCTATCGCTGCTGCTCGCCTCCCTTTGCCTGCTTTCCTGCGCCGTGAGAATGCAGAGCCAACCGAGCGCGGGCATTTTGCGGCTGCACATCCTCGCTGCCTCCGATTCCATGGCGGATCAGGCGGTAAAGCTGCGCGTGCGGGACGCGATCCTTTCCATAGAGGGCGCAGGGCTCTCCGCCGTAAGCTCGCGCGAGGAGGCGCGCGCGCTTATTGAATCGGACGCCGCGCGCATCCAGCAGACGGCGGAAAGCGTCCTCGCCGACGCGGGCTTTGCCTACGGCGCACGCATGAGCATGGGGATTTATCCCTTTCCTAACCGGCGCTACGGCGGCGCGCTGTATCCGGCGGGCGACTATTTGGCGCTTCGCGTGGTGCTTGGCGAAGGAAAAGGAAAAAATTGGTGGTGCGTGCTCTTTCCCCCTTTGTGCATATTGGAGGTAAAGGATGGAGACATTGAGTACGAGGAGGACGGCGACGTCAAATGGAAAAGCCTCCTCCAAGAATGGATGGACAAAGGAGACACGACCCATGAACAGGCGCAATAGCGTATTGTTGTTCTTGGCGCTGCTGCTGCTATTCTGCACCTTTGCGGCGGCGCGCGCTGCCAGCCTTCAGATGGGCAGCACCGGCGACGAGGTGAAAACGCTGCAAACCAAGCTCAAGCGCTGGGGCTATTACGGCGGGGCGGCGGACGGACATTTCGGCGCCGCTACCAAAAAGGCCGTCATAGCCTTTCAGCAGAAGAACGGCCTTACACCCGACGGCGTGGTGGGCGAAGCGACGGCGCGGGCGCTGGGTATGCAGCTTGGCGGCGGCTCCAGCTCGAAAAAGGAGGAGAGCGGCGGCGGGGGCGGCAACGACGCGTACCTGCTCGCCCGACTGATCTACGGCGAGGCGCGCGGCGAGCCGTATAAGGGCAAGGTCGCCGTGGCGGCGGTGGCGCTCAACCGGGTGAAAAGCCCCTCCTTCCCCAATTCCGTGGCGGGCGTCGTTTACCAAAGCGGCGCGTTCGACGTGGTGGCGGACGGGCAGATCAACCTTGCGCCCGACGCCGAGTGCATACGCGCCGCACGCGACGCCATGAACGGCTACGACCCCACCAACGGCTGCCTTTTTTACCACAACCCCGCCAAGTCCACCAGTTCGTGGATGCGGGATAAGCCCATCAAGGTCACGATAGGCTCCCACGCCTTTTTCTAGGAGCCGGAAAGGAGATATGGCATGAACGAAAAAACATGGCGCGCGCTCCAGCGCGTCGGCGTTCCCCTTTCACTAGGCGCGGCGCTCCTTGTCGTGAGCCTATGGGGAGCTGCGCGCAGCGCCAAGGCGGACAGCTATCAGATCGCCGCTTCCAATATGTATACGCGGGCGTTTGTGGAGCTTGCCGACACCATGGACGAGCTTTCCATAACGCTTGGGAAGCTGCAGGCGGTGAACGCGCCCAACCAGACCGTGCTGCTGCTGGATGATATCTGGCGGCTTTCGGGGGCGGCGGCAAGCCTTCTTTCCCAGATCCCGCAATCCTATCTCGATACGGAGCCGCTCAACCGCTTTGTCGTACAGCTTGGCGACTACGCGCATACGCTTACGGAAAAAGCCGTGCGCGGCGTCCCCATGCGCGCCGAGGACACCGAACAGCTCGACGGTCTTTACGCCGCCAGCCGCGGCATCACAAACGACCTTCGCACGCGCCTTGAAAACGGCGACTTCCCAAGCGACACGCTTACGCAGGAAGCCTTTTTCGCCTCGGCGAACGACGCGCAAGCCGCAACGCCGGGCATGACGGCCGGCATGACGCCGGGCGCAAGCCTGACCCCCGCGCTAAGCGCAGCGGATGGCGCCGCCGCCACGCCCGAAGCAAGCGCCGCCGCGCCCGAAGCCAACGAAAGCGGCGCAAAAGAGCAGGAAAGCATCACGGAATTCCCCACGCTGATCTATGACGGCCCCTTCTCCGAAAGCACGGAGAAGGCGGAGCCAAAAGGGCTTACGGGCACGCCCGTGACGCAGGCGCAGGCGCAGGCGATCGCCGAAAAAGCCGTGGGCGGCAGCCTGACCTTTTGCGGCCTTTCGGACGGGCGCATCAAAAGCTTTGATTTCTGCGGGCAGAACACGGCGGGCAAAAACGTGGATATCTCCATCACCGTCAAGGGCGGGCATATCCTTTGGCATATGAGCCAAGCCGAAACGGAGCTCAACGGCGTGCCGCCCCAAAGCGAGACCGCGCGCTACCGCGATATCGCGCTAAGCTACCTCGACAAGATGGGCTACAGCGGCATGCGCGCCACCTACGCCCAGTATTACGGCGGCTGCGCCCTCATCAACTGCGCGGCCACGCAGGATAACGTCATTCTCTACAACGATCTGATCAAGGTATGGGTGGACCGGGAAACGCTCGGCATCGTGGGTATGGACGCGCGCAACTACATCTTCAGCCACACCGGGCGCAATATCCCCGCTCCCGCCGTCACCATGGAGGAGGCGGAAAGCCTGCTCTCCTCCCGCCTTACGGTGGAGGATCGCGCGCTCGCGCTCATACCGCTTTCCTCGCAGAAGGAAGCGCTCTGCTATGAGTTCAAGTGCACCCTGGGCGCGGACGACTACATACTCTACCTCAACGCGCTGACCGGCGAAGAGGAACAGATCTTCCGCATCATCGACAGCGAGGAAGGCGAGCTGGTGCTGTAGCGCTCCCGCATCCAAGGTCGAAACCGCGGTTTTCACCCTTCTTGGACTTGCGACACTACAAAAGCGTCGGCAAGTCCTTTTGTTGTAGAACATAACTGTAGGTTTGTCAAACATGTTGGACAGTATAGGCACGCAAGAAGGAGTTGGGAGAGATATACTGTAAAGGACGCATAGG
>JAQVRG010000011.1:0-8632 GCA_028701165.1 Eubacteriales bacterium
TGGTGCGGATATCTTTCACGCCTACCATCTCCAGCACCGCACGGGCGGGGCCGCCCGCGATAACGCCGGTACCTTCTTCGGCGGGAAGCATGCGCACATGACCCTTGCCAAACTTGCCTTCGACCGCGTGGGGAATCGACGTACCCACCAAGGGTACCTCGACCAAATGACGCTTCGCATCCTCGACGCCCTTGCGGACGGCTTCGGGGATTTCAGCGGCTTTGCCCATGCCTACGCCGACATGACCGTTCTCATCGCCCACGACCATGAGCGCGGAAAAGCGGAAATTACGGCCGCCCTTTACGACCTTGGCAACGCGGTTGATCGAGACAAGCCTTTCCTTCAAATCCAATGTGGTCGCATCTATACGCTTCTGCATTGTTTCTACCTCCTTAGAATTCCAGGCCGGCTTTGCGCGCGCCCTCGGCCACCTTCGCTACGCGACCGGTGTACAGATAACCGCCGCGATCGAACACGACCTCTTTGACGCCCTTCTCAACAGCACGCTTGCCAACGAGCTCGCCCACCATAAGGGCCGCTTCGCTCTTGGTCTTGCCGTTAAGCTGCTCCTTGATCTGTGCATCCAGCGTAGATGCGGCAGCCAAGGTATGAGAAACTTCATCGTTGATGACCTGTGCATAAATGTTGTTCAGGCTTCGATAGATGCTCAGCCTGGGCCGCTCGGCCGTACCGACGATATGACGGCGCGTACGGGTATGACGAGCCTTGCGCACAGCGTTTTTATCGATTCTAGAAATCATACTGTTACTCCTTCTCTACGCATTACTTAGCCGTCTTGCCTTCCTTATGACGCACAAACTCGCCCTCATAGCGAATACCCTTGCCCTTATAAGGCTCAGGCTTGCGGGTCACGCGGATATCGGCGGCTACTTGACCAACCTGCTGCTTATCGATGCCCTTGATGATGATCTGGTTGGGCGCCGGCACCTCGAAGCTGATGCCCTCGGGGGCGGGGAATTCAACAGGATGGGAATAACCAACGTTGACAATCAGCGTCGTGCCCTGCATCTGCGCTCTGTAACCTACGCCAACGATCTCCAGCTTTTTGGAGAACCCGTTGGTCACGCCCACAACCATGTTGTTGATAAGCGTACGGGTCAGGCCGTGCAGCGCGCGGTGGCGCTTGTCGTCCGAAGGACGCTTGACGGTCAAAACGCCGTCCTCTACGGTGAGTTCCATTTCGGGGGAGAGCTTTTCGGACAATTCGCCCTTGGGGCCCTTGACAGTCACGGCGTTATCGTCGCCGACCGTGATTGTCACTCCGCTCGGAATGGAGATCGGAAGTTTTCCGATTCGAGACATGTCTTACACCTCCAAATAATAATTGTTACCAAATGTAGGCGAGAACCTCGCCGCCCACGCCGGCTTTACGAGCCTCACGGTCCGTCATCATGCCGCGGGAGGTGGAGATAATCGCAATACCCATGCCGTTCAATACCTTGGGTACCTGATCCTTGCGCGCGTAAACGCGCAGGCCGGGCTTGCTGATGCGCTTAAGGCCGGTGATGACCTTTTCGCGGCCGGGGCCGTACTTGAGAGCGATGTGCAGCATTTTGGCCACGCCCTCCTCACGAACCTCATAGCCCTTGATGTAGCCTTCCTTTACCAGGATGTCGGCGATCGCCTTCTTCACGGTGGAAGCGGGCACATCGACTTCGTCGTGCTTGGCGACGAGCGCATTGCGGATACGGGTAAGCATATCAGCGACGGGATCGGTTACTAACATGTTTTTTTCCTCCTTTCGCTCTCTCTTACCAGCTGGCCTTGCGTACGCCGGGAATCTCGCCCTTGTACGCCATCTCACGGAAGCAGATACGGCAGATGCCATACTTGCGCAGCACGGAGTGCGGACGGCCGCAGATGCGGCAGCGGGTATACGCCCTCGTCGAGTACTTGGGTGCGCGAGACTGCTTGAGTTTCATGCTTAACTTTGCCACAGTATCTTCCTCCTTACCTTAGGCCTGCACGAAAGGCATGCCCAAGAATGCGAGCAGCGCTTTCGCTTCTTCATCCGTCTTGGCCGTCGTGACGAACACGATGTCCATACCGCGGGTCTTATCCACATCGTCATAGTTGATCTCGGGGAAGATCAACTGTTCCTTAACGCCCATGGCAAAATTGCCGCGGCCGTCAAAGCTGGTGTCCGAAATGCCGCGGAAGTCGCGCACGCGGGGCAGCACGATGTTCATAAGCTTATCGGCAAAGTAGTACATGCGGTCGCCGCGCAGCGTTACCTTGGCGCCGATGTTCATGCCTTCGCGTACCTTAAAGTTTGCGACGGATTTCTTCGCCTTGGTGACGACCGGCTTCTGTCCCGCGATGGTCGCAAGCTCGTTGAGCGCGCTCTCTAAGCCCTTGGGGTTATCCTTTTCGGAGCCCAAGCCCATGTTGAGCACGATCTTTTCAAGTCTGGGGATCTCGGTGACGTTCTTGTAGCCAAACTTCTCGCTGAGCTGCTTGACGACCTCGTCAGCGTACTTCACCTTGAGGCGCGGAGCTTGGGTGAAGGGCTTCGCTTCTGCGCCGCCTTTTTTCTTCTTGGCGGGAGCCTGCGTGGTTTCTGCTTTCTTAGCCACTTGTCTTTCCTCCTTCTGCCTCAGTCAATATTCTTGCCGCACTTTTTGCAAACGCGGACTTTCTTATCGCCGTCATAGGCGTGGCCTACGCGGGTCGCCTTGTTGCATTTGGGGCAAACGAGCATTACGTTGCTGGCGTTGATGGTGCCTTCCTTCTGGATGCGGCCGCCCTGCTCGCCCTGCTTGCGGGGCTTGGTGTGACAGGTGATCATATTCGCGTTCTGCACGACGATGCGACCCTTGGCGGGGTACGCCTTCATAACCTTGCCCTGCTTGCCCTTGTCCTTACCGGAGATGATGACGACGGTGTCGTCATGCTTTACATTGAGTTTGTTCATATCCTATTCCTCCATTAAAGCACTTCGGGCGCGAGGGACACGATCTTCATATAGTCCTTCTCGCGGAGTTCCCTTGCGACGGGCCCGAAGATACGGGTGCCGCGGGGCTGCTTCTGATCGTTGATGATGACCGCCGCGTTATCGTCGAAACGAATATGGCTGCCATCGGGACGCGCGGTATCGGCTACCGTGCGCACGACGACCGCGCGGACGACGTCCTTCTTCTTCACAGCGCCGCCGGGAGAAGCGGATTTGACGGACGCTACGATCACGTCGCCAACGCCTGCGCTCTTGCGGTGAGAACCACCCAGCACGCGAATGCACATGATTTCCTTCGCGCCGCTGTTGTCCGCAACCTTCAATCTAGTCTGTGGCTGTATCATTGACTTCTCCTTTCCGGCTTACTTGGCCTTCTCGATGATCTCGACGACGCGCCAGCGCTTATCCTTGGACAGCGGGCGGGTCTCCATGATCTTTACGGTGTCGCCTACGCCGCATTCGTTGTTCTCGTCGTGTGCCTTGAACTTGCGGGTGCGGTTGACCATCTTCCCATACAGGGGATGACGAACCTTCGTCTTGATGGAAACGACGACGGTCTTGTCCATCTTGTCGCTCGTCACGACGCCGGTGCGTGTTTTACGATAACCTCTGTTCTCCATGATGAACTCCTTTCACTCACTCGGCCGCCTTGAGCGCACGCTCGCAAAGGAGCGTCTTGACTCGGGCAACATCCTTCTTGCACTCGCGGATCCGCTGGGGATTCGCAAGCTGGCCGGTGGCCAACTGGAAGCGAAGGTTAAACAGCTCTTCCTTGAGCTCCTTTTCCTTAGCGGCAAGCTCTTCGCTGGACATCTTTCTCAACTCGTTAGCCTTCATCGCTCTCACCACCTACTACTTCTTTCTTCACGACCTTGGCCTTGAGGGGCAGCTTATGCGCCGCAAGACGAAGGGCTTCCTTTGCCGTCTCCTCGTCCACGCCGGCGATCTCAAACATCACGCGGCCGGGCTTTACAACGGCTACCCAGTATTCCGGCGAGCCTTTGCCGGAGCCCATGCGCGTTTCGGCGGGCTTTTCGGTAACGGGCTTATCCGGGAAGATCTTGATCCAAACTTGGCCGCCGCGCTTGATGAAACGGGTCATGGCGACACGGGCTGCCTCGATCTGGTTGCTGGTGACCCAAGAGGGCTCCATCGCAACAAGACCATATTCACCGTAGGTGATCGTATTGCCGCGAAGCGCCTTGCCCTTCATGCGGCCGCGATGCACTCTCCTGCGTTTTACTCTTTTCGGCATCAACATGGTAGTCGCCCTCCTTACGCTTTCTTCTGCTTGTTCAGCACTTCGCCCTTGTAGATCCACACCTTGCAGCCGATACGGCCGTAAGTGGTGCGCGCCTCGGCAAAGCCGTATTCGATGTCCGCGCGCATGGTCTGCAGGGGGATGGAGCCGTCATGGTAGCCTTCGGTTCGGGCGATTTCCGCGCCGCCCAAACGGCCGCCGCACTTGACCTTGATGCCCTTGGCGCCCGCCTTGGTGGCGCGCTGCATTGCCTGCTTCATGGCGCGGCGGTAGGAGATACGCTTCTCCAACTGCTGTGCAATATTCTCGGCGATGAGCTGGGCGTTGGCGTCCGGGTTGCGGACCTCCATGATGTTGACGTTGACGGGCTTGCCCAAAAGCTTTGCGACGTCCGCCTTGATAGCGTCCACGCCTACGCCGCCCTTGCCGATCAACATGCCGGGACGCGCGGTGTAGATGCTTACCGTCACCTTGTTGGCGGCGCGCTCGATCTCGATCTTGCTCACACCCGCCAGATAATACTTTTCTTTCAGGTAATCGCGCAATTTATGATCTTCGACCAGATAGTCGGCATAGTCCTTTTTGGACGCATACCAACGGGTATTCCAATCCCGGATCACGCCTACGCGGAAGCCATTCGGATTAACTTTCTGTCCCATACTTTACCTCCCCTTACTTTGCCTGATCCAGAATGATGGTGATGTGGCTCGTGCGCTTTCTGATGCGCGTAGCCCTTCCCTGCGCCCTGGGGCGGAAACGTTTGAGCGTGGGGCCCTGATTGGCGTACACCTCCGCGACATACAGCGTGTCGGCGGAAAGATCCTGGTTGTTCTCCGCGTTGGCGATGGCGGAGTTCAAAAGCTTGAGTACGGGCTCGCTGGCGGCCTTAGGCGTATACATGAGGATCGCCTTGGCTTCCTTGACGCTCTTGCCGCGGATCAGATCGATGACGATCTTGACCTTGCGGGAGGAGATTCTGACATAACGCGCTATGGCGTGGGGACGCTTATCGGCGTTCTCTTTGCGCGCAGCGCTTTTTTCTCTAGACCTGGTTGCCATTCTTCTCTTCCTCCTTCTTATCGAGCGCCCGAGGTTTTCTCGGAACCCCTGTGACCGCGGAACGTGCGCGTGGGCGCGAATTCGCCCAGCTTGTGACCGACCATTTCCTCGGTGACGTATACGGGAACGTGCTTTCTTCCATCGTGGACGGCAATGGTGTGACCGACCATGTCGGGGAAGATGGTGGACGCGCGCGACCAAGTCTTAACGACGGTCTTCTTTCCACTCGTATTCATGGCCTGAATGCGGTTGAGCAAACGCTGTTCTACAAACGGGCCCTTCTTAACTGACCTGCTCATGGTGTTCTCCTTTCGCTATCACTTGCCGTTTCTGCGGCGTACGATGAACTTGTCGTTGACGTTCTTGGTCTTGCGGGTCTTATAACCAAGAGCGGGCTTACCCCACGGTGTAACGGGGCCGGGACGGCCGATCGGGCTCTTGCCCTCGCCGCCGCCGTGCGGATGGTCGCAGGGGTTCATGACGGAACCGCGAACCGTAGGACGGAAGCCCTTATGGCGGGTACGGCCGGCCTTGCCGAGCTTGATGTTCTCGTGATCCACGTTGCCGACCTGACCGATGGTAGCGCGGGCGTTCATGGGAACCTTGCGGACTTCGCCGCTGGGCAGACGCACCTGCGCGTACTTATCTTCCTTCGCCATGAGCTGCGCGGCGTTGCCGGCGCTGCGCACGAGCTGCGCGCCCTTGCCGGGCTTGATCTCCACGCAATGGATCATGGTGCCCACAGGGATCTGACGGATCTCCATCGCGTTGCCGACCTTGATATCGGCGCCTTCGCCGGAAACGATGGTATCGCCGACCTGTAGGCCAAGGGGCGCGATGATGTAGCGTTTCTCGCCGTCCGCGTAATGCAGAAGCGCGATGTTGGCGCTGCGGTTGGGGTCGTATTCGATGGTGGCGACCTTCGCGGGCACGCCGTCCTTGTTGCGCTTGAAATCGATGATACGATACTTGCGCCTTGCGCCGCCGCCGCGATGCCGCACGGTGATGCGGCCCTGATTATTGCGGCCGCCGCTTCCGCGCTTGTCCTCAAGCAGGGACTTCTCGGGCGTGGTGCAGGTGACCTCCTCGTAGGCGGAAACCGTCATAAAGCGCTGACCCGGAGTGGTGGGTTTGATCTTTCTGATAGCCATGGTCTGCCTCCTTACTGGGCGATGTTGTCGAAGAACTCGATGCCCTTGGAATCCGTCTTCAACTTCACATACGCCTTCTTGGTGGAAGCACGGCGGCCTTCATGCGCGCCCTGCCTCTTCATCTTGCCGAGCCGGTTAACCGTGTGCACGGTTTCAACCTTCACGCCGTCAAAGATCGTTTCGATCGCCTGACGGATCTCGGTCTTGTTCGCATTCTTATCCACGATAAAGGTGTAAACCTTCTGGGGCAGATAATCATAGCTCTTCTCGGTGAGTACCGGTTTGATGATGATGTCATGGGGATTCGTCATCAGGAATACACCTCCTCGATCTTGGCAAGCGAATCCTTGGTCAGGATCAGCGTGTCGTACTTGAGTAACTCGTAAACGTTGAGCGTGCCCACGAGCGTGGTCTTTACGTTGGGGATGTTGCCGGCCGCGCGCTCTACGATCTCGTCCTTCTCGGGCAGAACGATGAGGGCCTTTTCGACCTTGACGGCGTCGAGCACCTTGATCATCTGCTTGGTCTTGGCCGCTTCGATATCCAGCGCGTCGAACACGACGAGCGCCTCGTCCTGCACCTTGCTGGTAAGCGCGCTCTTAAGAGCCAAACGCTTCACCTTCTTGTTCACGCTCATGCGGTAATCGCGGGGCTTGGGCGCAAACACGATGCCGCCGTGCATCCATTGGGGAGAACGGGTGGAACCCTGACGGGCGCGGCCGCTTCCCTTTTGACGCCAAGGCTTGATGCCGCCGCCGCTGACTTCCGCACGGGTGAGGGCGCTTTGGGTGCCCTGCCGCTGGTTAGCCAGATATGCGGTCACGCAGGCGTGCATAGCGGATTCGTTGACCTCTACGCCGAAGATCCCGGCGTTGAGCTCGACTTCGCCGACCTTCTCGCCGGCTATGCTGTAAACTGCCACTTTGGGCGCTTTTTCTGTAGCCATCTCTGCTTATCCTCCTTACTTCACGGTTTCCTTGACCATGACCAAACCGCCCTTAGCGCCGGGGATAGCGCCCTTGATGAGGAGCAGGTTTCGCGCCGCATCCACGCGCGCCACTTCGAGGTTCTGCACGCTCACGCGCTCAAAGCCCATATGGCCGGGAAGATGCTTGGTCTTGAAGACCTCGCCGGGGTATGTGCAAGCGCCCATGGAGCCTGCCACGCGGTAGGAATGCGAGCCGTGGGTCTTGCGGCCGCGCGCCTGATTCCAGCGCTTGATGTTGCCGGCAAAGCCCTTGCCCTTGCTGACGCCGACCACGTCTACGCGATCGCCGTTTGCAAACACGTCGGCCTTGATCTCGCTGCCCACTTCGTAGGAAGCGGCGTCGTCCAGCTTGAACTCACGCACATAGCGGTAAGCGCCCACGCCCGCCTTTTTCAGGTGGCCGAGCTGCGGCTTGGTGATGAGCTTCTCGCGGACAGGCTTGAACGCGACCTGCACGGCCTCGTAACCGTCGCGCTCCTTGTTTTTGACCTGTACGACGGGGCAGGGACCTGCCAAAACCACGGTCACGGGGATCATGGTGCCGTCTTCTCTGAACATTTGGGTCATGCCGACCTTGGTGCCCAATATCGCTTTCTTCATTTTCTACACCTCCGGTCTTACAGCTTGATCTCGATGTCGACGCCGGCGGGCAGATCGAGCTTCATCAGCGCATCCACGGTTTTGGCGGAGGGCTGGAGAATGTCGATCAAGCGCTTATGGGTACGCATCTCAAACTGTTCTCTGCTGTCTTTGTACTTATGCGGCGAACGGAGGATCGTAACGATCTCCTTTTCCGTCGGCAGGGGGATGGGGCCCGAAACATGCGCCCCCGTGCGCTTGGCCGTGTCCACGATCTTTTCGGCGCTCTGGTCGATCAGATTGTGCTCGTAAGCCTTAAGCTTGATACGGATCTTCTGATTTGCCATATTATTGTCTCCTCCTTTAAGTATCCGGGCAGTACACGCAGCCGAGTGTTTCATTCTAAAAACATTTGGCCGGGCCTTTGCCCGTTGCCCTGTGTTTGGGCGCCTTGCGGAAATTACCCGGATGGCATCACCGGCAACCTCCCGCGAGGACTTGCGTGGTGCGTGACGCACGGAAAACCGCGCCCACGCGCGCAACGTAGGTAATGATACACGATTTTTCAAGGCTTTGCAAGGGTTTTTTAAAAAAACAGGCGCGTTTTTAATATATAATTT
>JAQVRG010000011.1:8732-14950 GCA_028701165.1 Eubacteriales bacterium
AGGACTTGCGTGGTGCGTGACGCACGGAAAACCGCGCCCACGCGCGCAACGTAGGTAATGATACACGATTTTTCAAGGCTTTGCAAGGGTTTTTTAAAAAAACAGGCGCGTTTTTAATATATAATTTTGATGTACACGCTTCCGCGTGTTTCATCATGCCGTTAAAGCGTATTTTAGCACGAGAAACAGGGTTTTTCAACGCAAAAAAAAGGCGCGGCAGCAAAGGCTTCCCTGCAATTTGCGGCGGCCGTAAGCGAAGCGAACCGCCGCAAATTGAAAAATCGGCCAAGGTCATGCGACCTTGGCCGAAATGCTTTAGCATTTACGCAATATAGCTGCTGAGGATATAACCCGTAGTCCCCGCGTAGTCCACCTTGGTATACGTGCCGCTGGTCTCGATGATGCTCACGCTGGAGCCCTTGGTGACCTTGGCGATACGATCCGAAGAGGAGGACGCGGACTTGCGCAGGCTGACCCAGTTCTGGCAGTTGTCGATGGTGCCGGTCTTCTTGACCGTTACGCCGTTTGCGGATACGGCCAGCTTGGTTTCATCCGAGAAGGGGATCACCGTTGCGTCGCTTGCAACCATGACGCTGGCAGTGGGGATATAGCCCGAATATGTGCCGACGCGCACATAGTAGAAGCCGCTGGTGGTTTGGGAAATAATGCTGACCGTGCCGGCGTTGGACACGCGGCCGAGCGCTTGGCTCGTCGTGCTGTCCGAGGCATAGATGGTAGCGCCGATGGAGACCGTGCCGTAGGTTGCGACATTGCCGATCGCGGCCGGGGTCGTCACGGTGGCGGGCGCCGCCGCGAAAGCGGTGGTCTGCATAAAGCCGTAGACGCCGTCTACCAAGACGTAGTAATAGCCGTTATAGGTCGAGGAAATGATACCAACGGAACGGCTGGCGGCAACGGTGGCTAACGTGGTGCTGGCGGTGTTTGACTCCCTATACAGCGGCGCGGCATACTGCGTCATCAGATAATAGGATACCGACGTCGATGTGGACGCGGAACCGTTCGTGCACGCCGAGGTCAGAACGTAGCCGGTATAGCCGCCGTAGGTCGCGCGGTAGAAATTGCCGGCCGTAGAAAGTACGGTGATGCTCGCGCCGGAGGGAATGGTAACCAAACTGCCGTCCGCCGTGCTTGCATATTGATAAAGCAGCGTGCTCTGGTTGGTGGTAACGTACGAAGTACCGCTGGAATTCGTCGTGCACGCGGCGGTGGGAATGTAGCCTGTGTAGCCGGCATAGGTCACGCGATAATAGCTGCCGTCCGTAGAAATCACGCCTACGCTTGTGCCGGAGGGGATGGTGGCATAGGTGCCGTTGAGCGTGCTCGCATACTGATAAAGCGGCGTGCTCTGGTTTGTCGTTACATAATAGGTGGCGCTGCCGCCGCTCGTGCCCTGACAGGCGCCAACCGCGATATAGCCGTAGTATCCGGCGTAGGTAGCGTAATAGTAGCTGCCGCTTGTGGTGATCACGCCCACGGTGGCGCCGGCGGGTACTGTGGTATAATTGCCCGCGCTGGTATCCGTGGTCTTGTAAAGCGGTGCGGACGTGCTGGTCGTCACATAATAGGAAGCCGCGGTATTCGCGGAGGACGTGCTGAGCGCCGCCGTAAGGATATAACCATATTTACCGCTCATAAGCACATAGCTGAACTCGCCGCTTGTGGATATTACGCTAGGTCTGTCGCCTTTATCAAAGTAACCGTAGTATCCGTCCGTCCTGCTGGCTTTCACATAGAAAGGCGTCGAATACATCACGGTACCGGCCGTCGTAGCCGTGGACGCGTTATTGTTTGCGCTGCACGCGTATACGGGCACATAGCCGTAATTCGAATTGTAGAGCACGAAGTAGTAGTAGGCGTCCATCGAGATAACGCCAACGCTCTTGCCCTGCGGAATGGAGGCCTTGACCGTGCTGGACATGTTGGCTTCCGCATAGAGCGACGTCGCCGATATGGTCGTCAAATAATAAGATACCGTCAATCCGCTGGCCGACCAGTCGGATGCGGCGAGCGCGGTCGACGCGGATGCCAAAACCATGGCCACAATCAGTATCAGTGAAAGAACCTTCCTTTGATTTTGCATCCTCTTCATAATCGTATCCCTTCCCTTTCGCGTTTTTCCTTGCTAACATAAACTTCTTATACTGTCTATATTCGGATTATAAAGCGATTCAGATAGGAAAGGAACGATTATGACGCCTTATTTAACATTTGTTCGCGGACTGTTAATACCTTGTTCATTTTTAACCGTTTTTTATGGATTCGTATTCCTCCCAAAACACACCCGCGCGCATATCCGAGGGGAAGGGAAAGCAGGAGGGCGCAATGGAGAGCAGGATCAGCGGCGCTTCCGGCGCGCAGACGCGCTTGAACTGCTGTGCAAAGAAGCGCTTTAAAAATATGCCAAGCACGCGGTATACTTCCGCCTCCGGAAAATCCGTTTTCTCCAGCGCGGCTTCATACAGCGCCTTGGGGCTTCTATGATTGACCACCATCTCGTAGATAAACAGGTCGTGGAGCGTATAAGAGCCGATCAGCTCCTCCGTCTTTTGCGCGATCTCCCCGTTTTGACCCGGCAGCAGCTCGGGGCTTACGGGGGTGTCCAATATATCCTGCAAAACGGGCGCGGCTTGGGCAAATCGTTCCTTCGCCACGGCAACGACGCGCCGCATGACGGTTTTGGGGATAGAGGCGTTTACGCCGTACTGCGCCAAGTGATCGCCGCCAAAGGTCGTCCAGCCCAGCGCCGCCTCGGACAGATCGCCCGTACCGACGTCCAACAGCCCCTCTTTATTGGAAATATCCAGCAGTATCTGCGTCCGCTCTCTCGCCTGCGCATTTTCAAACACTACGTTATGGTCGTTTTCGTCCTGCCCGATATCTTGGAAATGCTGACGGCAAGACGCCGTAATATCGATCTCCCTGTAGGTGCAGCCCAGCGCCTCCACCAACGCCTTGGCGTTGCCGCGGGTGCGGCGGGAGCTTCCAAAGCCCGGCATGGAAATGCCAACCACCTCTGAGGCGGGCATATGCAGCTTTTCCGCCGCCGCAACGGCCGCAAGCAGAGCCAGCGCACTGTCCAAGCCGCCGGACACGCCGATCACAAAGCCCTTGCTTCCGATATGCGCAGCCCTGCGCGCCAGCGCCGCCGCCTGCAAATCGAGTATGCGTTCGCAGTCCGCGCGCGCAAGCGTCTCATCCTCAGGAAGATACGACGTTTGCGCCGCCGGGCGGAAGAAGGGCTCGAAGGGCGCAAGCGTGCCTGCGTCTACGTCCGCGCACACAAAGGGCTCCGCCTCCATGCAGGCGGACGCGAGGATCTCGCCGCCGGCCGCAATGGCGCAGCAGCCGTCAAATATAAAGCTTGTGCCGCTTTCCCCCGGGTTTGGCGCGGCATAGGCGATGGCGGCACCCGTACGCGCGCTGCACAGCCGCAGCGTTTCCAGCGTTTTACGATAACTGGAGGCGGTCGCGTTGGCGGAGGACTGTGAAAGGATCACATCCCCGGGGGAAGCGTCCATAGCCGAAAAGATCACATCGCCCACCGCGCGCAGGCGCGGGATCGGCGTAAGCGGCATGGCGGTATTGCCGCAAAGGAAGGGCGAAAAGCCAAAGGGGGCTTCACACTGCGATAACGGCAGGATCGCATACACGCGATCCGACCTTAGTATCGCCGCACAACTCAATACCTCGCCGTCTATACGATAAGGAAGGCCGACGCTCACCGTGACCTTCGTGTTGCGCACGGCACAACAGATCGCTTCCAGCGCGCCGGACGCCGCCTTAAGAAGCGCGTCGTATGTATAGAGCGCGCCCAGCGTCGCTCCCGTCAGGCATAAAGCCGGCAGCGCAAGGTAATCCGCGCGCGCCGCGTCCGCCTGCCGGATACATTGGATGACCGCCTCGGTATTCGCGCGCACATCGCCCGGCACGACGCGCGGGGACGCCGCAGCCAGCCGTAAAGGCCGCTGTTCCTGATACATGCGTACCGCATTGTACATGGGATATACCTCCGATTCGCTTTTTCACCGTCAGTATATCATCTATACCCATCTTTATCAATTTCATTCTTTTCCCGCAAAACGCCAGCTTCCGCCCCCGTAGTTCAACAGTTTGCGCACGCGCGCTTTACTACGCTATACAAAAACACGATGGATGGGGGCAGATTTCTTATGGCGGAATGGGTAGCGCGCTGCATGGCGAAAATAAACCCTCGCTGGCAAAGCGCGGCGTGGTGGTGGACAGGCCTTGGCTTCGCTTTTGGATTCCTTCTTGCCTTCACCAAGGAAAGCGTCGTCCCCTTAGGCGCAGGCTGTGCCGCGGCCTTCTATATGGCAGGCCATCCCGTGGGCGCTTTGCTCGGCGGCCTATGCGGCGCGTGGTTCTCCGCAAGCTATCCGCAAACCCTCGTGCTGCTGCTCTACGCCATCGGCGTCTGCGTGCTTTATATGCAGGAAAAAACCGTCAAGGCAGCGGATAAGCTTCTGTTGCTCTGCGTATGCTGGGGCGCCGCGCTGCCTTTGTTTTATTTTGATCATCCCACCCTGTTTATGACGGGACTCGCCAATCTCTCGCTTTCGCTTTTTGCGGCCGTTTGCATGACGGGCGGCATACGCGCGGTAAAGCTGCTGCTGCGCCGGCGCGTCCCGCCAGTTTCGGCGCAATGCGCCCTTTGGATGTGCTGCGCGCTGCTGCTATACGCGCTTTCTCCCTTGAACGGGGACGTTTTCGCCCCTGCGAGCGCGACCGCTTGCCTGCTGATCCTGCTTTGCGCCTGTATGTACGGTACGGAAACGGTTGCCGCGGGGGTCTTGCTGGGCGCGGCCTGCGTGCTGGGCGGCGCGAAGCCGGAGCTTGCCGGAAGCCTTGCCTTCTGCGCGCTGGGGTCAGCCGCCGCGCGTGCCTTAGGTAAATGGGGGGTCGCCGGCGCGATGCTCACCTGCGCTTTTTTGATGAGCAGCTTCATAACCCCCGCTCTGCGGCTTTCCGAAGCTGCCGTGGCAGCTTGTGTATTCGTATGCCTGCCCCGCCGCTTTCTGCGCGCTTTATCCCTCGACGGAACGGAACGCGCCCGCAGCGAAGCGGAGTGCGCGCTTACTGCCCTTCGAGGACAGCTTATGGACGCGTCGGGCGTGCTGCGCGAAGCGGCGCCCCTTTTTGAAAGCCCGGATGGGTTTGCACAGCGGCAGATCCTCGCTGTTTCAAACGTTCTTTCCTCCCTCTCGGAGGATCGCGCATGCGCCCGGCGGCAGTACGACGTATCGATCGGGGCGGCGGCCATTCCCAAATCAGGCAGCCGTGAAACGGGCGATTCCATGGGTATGCGCCAAATCGACGGCAAGCTTGCTCTCCTTCTTAGCGACGGTATGGGCAGCGGCCACGCCGCCCACGGGGAAAGCGCCGCCGCCATCGCCCTTTTCGGTGATCTTCTAAGTATAGGCTTTGCTCTAGGTGAGGCGCTCGAGTGCGTCAATCGCCTGCTGATGCAGCGCGCGGCGGACGCGGATATGTTCGCCACCATGGACGCGCTGGTATTCGATCTTGCACAGGGGCGCGCGCAGTTCATCAAATATGGCGCGCCGCCAAGCTATATCCTGCGAAACGGCAGCGTGCATACCCTTTATGCCGAGGCTCTGCCCGCCGGCATCGTCAAGGAGGCGCGCCCCGCGCTGCATGAAGCGGCTTTAAAGCGGGGCGATACGGTGGTGCTTATGACGGACGGCGCATACGAAGCGCTGGGTGCTGAGCTTACGCGTTCGCTTATCGAGGACGTTGGCGGCGCAAACACGGCGGACGACGCCGCGCAGACGCTGCTGTTGCACGCGCGGGAAAAAAGCGGCGCGGATGATATGTCCGTAATCGTAGCGTGCATCGGGTAAACTTGCCCATTTCCTTCTATTGTATTATAATGAGTGCGTTCTAATTTACTGGGAGGAAATGGCATGAAAAACATCTGCGTATTCGGCGCGTCGCGCCATTGCATTGCCGAAAAATACTTTGTAAGCGCCCATCGTATGGGCATACTGCTGGGCGAAAACGGCATGGACATGGTCTTTGGCGGCGGCGACAGAGGCCTTATGGGCGCCGCGGCGCGCGGCGTACACGAGGCGGGCGGGCGCATAATCGGCGTAATTCCCGAAAAGCTCAACCAGCCCGGCATCGCCTATGCCGCCTGCGACGAGCTGATCGTAACCCCCACC
>JAQVRG010000207.1 GCA_028701165.1 Eubacteriales bacterium
TGCAAAACGCCGTCGCGGCTTTCGATTCCCGTAAGCGTCGTATGAAAACGCACGTCGCCGCCAAGGCGCACGATCTCCTTACGCAGATTCTTTACCGTCTCTTTCAGCTTATCCGTGCCTACATGCGGCTTTGCCTGTATGCAAACCTCTTCGGGCGCGCCAAACGCCGCAAGCGTCTCCAAAACCGTCTGCGCGAGCGGATCTTTGATGCGCGTTACCAGCTTGCCATCCGAAAATGCGCCCGCGCCGCCTTCGCCAAACATCACATTGCTCTGCGTGTCAAGCTTACCCGTGGCGCAGAAAGTCTCCACGTCCGCCGTTCGGCTTTCCACGTCCCCGCCCCGTTCGATCACGACGGGCTTGTATCCGTACCGCGCCAAGGCGTAAGCCGCAAACAGGCCCGCAGGCCCCATGCCGACCACGATCACCGGCGCGTCGAGCGTTTTTTCGCCCATAGCAAACGCAAGAGGCTCTTGCGCTTGTACGCGTTCCACATCGCTGCGCGCCTGCTGCAGGATACGCGCCTCATCTTTCTGCTCAAGCTCCAGCCGAAGGGAATATAGCTGCACGATATCGTTCTTCTTTCGCGCGTCGGTGGAAATGCGCACCACGCGCAGCGTCCGTATCACATCTTCCGGTACAGCAAGAGCCCTCGCTGCAAGGTGTTTGAGCGAGGACTCGTCCGCATTCAGCGGCAATTTTACGTTTTTTACTATCAACGCCATGCTTACTCTCCTAGCGTATGGTCACGGTCACGGTTTCCGGCGCAATAACATAGGTAACCTGACTTTGCATTTCTTCGTCGGGAAGCTTGAGCTGTATGCGGAAATTCGGTATGACCGTGCCCTTTGCCAGATCCGTCACATCGACATACAAGGTCAAATCGCCCCGATCGATCTTTTTAAGAAGCGATGTGCCGCCGGTAATGGTAAGATCCGCCGTTTCCTGCCCGAGCCTTACATCCACGCCGCGCCCCGCGCCGACGACCTTGATAGGCAGCTTCGCAAAATCGAGCTGCTCCTGTTTCTCGCGTATATCCACATATACGCTCACCAAATCGTCCTCTTTTGTCAGCGTAACGCCCTCGGGAACGAGCAGCTTGGAGGAAACCAGCAGGCTTTCGCTGCGGCCGGCCAAATCGATATTCTCCACCGTGATCTCGCTAAGCGTGTCCAATACGTCCACCTTACCGGCTACATCGACCGTCATGGGCGTCACCTGCACCTGTGCGATCTCATAATTGTTGGCAAGATTATCCGCGCCAAGCAATGCCGCCTCCACATTTACAGGCAGGGTCTTCTTGTGCATGATCGTCTGCTTTACGCTCACCGAAGCCAACTGCCCATACAAAACGGAGCCGTCCACGGCAACGCCGTTCTCGTCAAGCAGCGTAATATCCATCGCCTCGTTATAGCTTTCCGTGCGATCCGAAAGATCGATCATGCACATGCCGCGCACGATCCTGCTGATGTCCTGCGCGGGGCCCTGCACATCCACCTCCGTCCGGCTCAGCACCGGCTCGGCCGCCCAATAGCCTTCCGGCAGGTCGCGGATGATCCGATACTCTATCGGTATCCGCTTTGTCACGAGGTCATCGATCTCCACCTCGACGGCGTTGGGCGTTGTGCTCTCCACATCGCCCTTGGTAGAGGTTGGATAGATGGGCAATTCATACACGCCTGCTTCCGTGATGTTGCGAAGGCTTACCGTCGCTTTCACGTCGCCGGATTTTAAATCCGCGTATTCCGTAAGGCGCGTATTCACGCGGCTGGATATGCCCGAAAGCATCTCGGCGCGATTGCCGCGGATGATGAGCTTGCGGGAGATCATATCGGCCTCGCCTTCAAAACTCGCGGCAATGTTATCCACGGTTTTCACGCGCATGGGATTTTCATCCATCATCACATAGCCCCATACCAAAATGGCAAAGAGCAATGAGATCAGCTTGAGCGCTATATCCTTCGTACAGAGGTTTTTGATCTTACTCTGTAATGCGGAGCTTTCTGCGTGCTTATTCTCCATCTTCATCAGTCCTCCGCTTAAACACGTTCATCAAGGAGGAGCCGTTTGCTTCCTTGGTCATAAACAAAGACTCCAGCAGATCGCGCAAAGCCTTATCGTCCACATAGCGGATCAGCTTCGCGTCGCGTGCAAACGAGATCACGCCCGTTTCCTCGGATACGACGATCGTCACGCTGTCCGAAACCGTCGAAACGCCCAAGGCCGCTCGGTGGCGCGTCCCCAAATCCCGGGAGATGGTCATGTCCTCCGAAAGCGGCAAATAACAGGCGGCCGCGATGATCATGCCGTCGCGCAGAATCACCGCGCCGTCATGCAGCGGCGTATTGGGTTCAAATATATTTTCGATCAACGGCGCGGATACGATGCCGTCGATCTGGGTGCCGGTACTGATGATCTCCCCAAGCCGCGTTTCCCTCTCGATCACGATCAGCGCGCCCACGCGCCGTTTTGCCAAGCGCATCACGGCCGTATGCAGCTCCTTCACGATCTGATCCGCTTCCGGCTCAAGCTTACTGAAAAGATCGCCGCTCAACAGCTTTCCGCGTCCCACATGCTCCAACATTCTGCGTATTTCGGGCTGGAAAAGAATCACGATGACCAATATGCCCGCCGTGATAATGGAATTGAGCAGCCAGCTAAGCGTTGTAATTTGGAACACATCGCTTAAAATCGCAACGACAAACAGCACGCCTACGCCCTTTAACACCTGATAAGCGCGCGTTTCGCGCGTGAGCAGTAAAAGACGGTAGATCAAAAACGCGATGACGAGGATATCGATCGCATCCGCCACGCGAAATTGAGACATGCCGCTGCTGATTGTTTTTACCAAAACATCATACGACATCAGCCGCCACCCGCCTTTCCAGCCTTATTGTTCTGCCACCGTCATGCTAGCATTATAGCGAAACGCCTGAGGTAAACAAGTCGAAATCACAACAATTCATCGAAAGTTTACTATGGCTCTTCTTTCAACGCCTCGAGCAGCGCTTCGACCTTGTCCATGGATAAAAGATAGTTTTCATACTCCAGCGTCATCTCGCATAGCTTTGGATTGCTCAGTTTTCCCGTACGCTGATACTCCCGCACGCTCACATCGTGCAGTTCATCCTCCATCATTTGCGCTTTCGCGCGCATGTCGGCCAATTTTTCCTCCGTGATGAATACGGTATTCTCTTCGTGCAATCCGCGCTACCTCGCCAGTTCTTGATGAAACTTACCTAACTTTATGATATGTTTTAAAACGCACTTTGTCAATCGCTTTTAGCCTTGTCCGCGCCCTAACCTCTTGCCCTTAGAAGCCCTGCCACGATAAACAGCGAAAGCAGCAGCACCAATATGAGCAATACGGCATAACACACGTCGGCGCCGTCGCTCCTTTTGACGGCATACACGCCATAAACTACGTTATAAATGATCGCAGCGGCCAGAGCGGCCAGTATCAAGCCCATATCATTCCATCCCGCTTTTCATATATGCGTCGTGCAGCAAAAGCTCCACGCGAAAATCCGCCCGCATGCTTTTGTACTTTTCTTTCCATTCATAGGCGCGCCATGCCTCGGCGTCCGAGAAGCGGCGGCTGGCGTAACGTCCGAAGCCCAAGGCGTCGCAGCGCATATCCCGGCAGCTTACAAAAACGCCTTGCACAGCGTTTTCCATATAGGCTGTCAGTTCGGCTTTGAGCCTCTCCTCCCACACCTTGAAAATCTGATCT
>JAQVRG010000208.1 GCA_028701165.1 Eubacteriales bacterium
CGTGCACGCAAACGTTTTTGCGGGCGCTTCGCCCGCGATAAAGCTGATTTTTGAAGCCTTCAGCCCCAGCGAATACAGCTCCTCATGTTCGCCCTGCTGCACGATCAATCGGTTGTTCTCCATATCCTTGCCGATCACGAACCAGCTTTCGCCGCTGCCGAAATTGACGCCGCCGATCCCCAAGCCCTTGCGCTGTCCCAAAGTATAGTACATCAACCCGTCGTGCCGCCCCAGCGCGCGCCCGGAAAGATCGATGATCTCGCCCGGCTGCGCGGGCAGGTACTGCATGAGGAAACGTTTAAAATTGCGCTCACCGATAAAGCAGATGCCGGTGGAATCCTTTTTCTGCGCCGTGGCAAGCCCCGCCTCCGCAGCCATTCGCCGCAGCTGTGTTTTTTGCAGTTCGCCTATCGGGAACATGGCGCGGGAGAGCTGCGCCTGCGTAAGCCCCGCCAAGAAATACGTCTGATCCTTGCCACCGTCCGCAGCCCGCAGCAGCCGTACGCCGCCGCGCTTTTCAAGGCGCGCGTAATGCCCCGTCGCCAAGGCTTCCGCATCCATGGTCATGGCGAGGTCCAAAAAGGCTTTAAACTTGATTTCGCAGTTACAAAGCACGTCCGGGTTTGGCGTGCGTCCGGCCTTGTACGCATCCAAGAAATAAGAAAACACGCGTTCCCTGTACTCCTTGGCAAAGTTCACCGTATAGTAGGGAATGCCGATCTGTTCGCATACGCGCCGCACATCCTCGTAATCCGCGGTGGCGGTGCAAACGCCGTTCTCGTCCGCCTCTTCCCAATTTTTCATATAGACGCCAATCACGTCAAAGCCCTGCCGCTTTAGCAGCAGCGCCGCAACCGAAGAATCCACGCCGCCCGACATGCCCAATACGATAGGCTTATTCATTGCGCGCCACCCGCCGCGTCTTCCAAAACGCCGGGGTTTCGCAAAAGCGCGTTCCCCAAATAAAGATCGCCCACCATGCCAAGCTTTCGCCCGTCCTCCAGCATCCAAACCCGCTGTATCCCCGGCATTTCCGTCAGCGTATCGATCACGCCGTAGACGAACAGCCAAGCGCGGCGCTCCCGCGGCAAGGGCTGCTCCGCTTTGGCGGAAAGCGCGCGCAGCGTATCCGCGAATCCTTCCTTCCAATCCACGATCATCATATCGCCCGACGCATACACGTCCCGAAGATCCGCCTCGGTAAAATCAGCGGCGCGCACGCCGGGCGACGGCGCCGCCTCCAAGTATGCCGCAAGGCGCGCGTACGGATCATATGCCTCCTGCCCGCCGACCGTCCAAGGAACGCTGCAAAACGCGGCTCCATCCGTCTGCGGATACGCGAACGTCACCGTATGTCCGATCTTATCCGCAAACATTTTTCGCGTCATAGAATCCCTGCCTTGAAGAAGATACGGCTCGCCAAATTCGGGCGCGATCCATATCCGAACGCCCTCGATCCACGGAAGATACCCCGTCAGCGTGAGCGTGATGGACGCGGCGAGCAGCTCCTTATCGAATGCCGCGTCCGGTTCCCGTATGGTCAACTCCACGATCCCTGGCTGCCGCATTGTCTGTAGATCCGTTAACGGCACGTCTGCGCCCGCAGGCTCGTCCGCCGCGTCCGCAGTGGGCGACAAAACGATTTCGGGTTCCACCTGTAAGGATAAATCCGTAGGCACCGCGGGCTTATGCAGGTTTTCAAGATCCTCGTTTGTGCAAAGCCGCGTCAAGAGCGTAGACGCGATGCTGTCGATGGTCGAGGCGCCCTCGTAGCTTATCAATCCCCCCGCCGCCGTCAAAAAGCGCTCGTTCTCGGATAGATAGTACAGCGTACAATTTCGCATTTCGGAGCTTGTCGAACCGTTGTTGGCCGTCCGCTCCTCCTCCAGCGCCTCATATTCAAGCTCGATGTTGCGCACATACGCGTCCAAGCTTTCAAAGATGGGGCCTATCGCGCCCAAGGGACGTCCGTGATAGCCCGGCTCCATATCGTTATAGTAGAGGTTGACAAACGACACCTCCGCTGCCGCAAAAACCGTAGAAGCAACCGCGGCGCGCGTAATCAGCCACTGTTTTTCATCCAGCGTAATCTCCCCCGAAAGGAAAACGTTGCAGACCGAATCGGATATTTCGACGGAATCAAACCGAATCCCCCACTGCACGACCGACTGCACAGACTGGCTGCGCGGCCCTTCCAGCAGCGCGCGCAGCGTCGCTTCCACGCGGCTCATGCCCGGCTGCAACTCGATTTTTCGCGTTTCCACGGAAAGCTTACGGTTATCCGTCGCGGTAAAATACAGCGAGGCGGTAAAGCTCTGCTTCCCCGCTTCCGCCTTGGCTGGCGGCATGGAGGCGGAGGTCGGTATCTCCGGCACGACCTGCGCCTTTTCTTCACACCCTACGCAGATAGCGCACAGAAGCAAGCACAGCAGGGCGGCAAGCAGCCTTTCCATCCGTTTTTTCAGCATATCATTGCCCTCCCAGCGCGGCGATGCAGGACGCGTAATCCAACATGTACAGCGCCCCTTGCTTTCGCACCGTCAAATGGCATCCGCGCCGCACATTTTCGTTTCCACCGTCAATAAAAGCGATATCCGCGCTTGCATAGAGCAGCTCGCCGTCCGCATCGCGCATATAGCTGTTGACGGTAAAGCTCTGCAAGCTTCCCAAGGCGCGCATCGCCCTTTCAAATTCGTCGATCTCGGGCTTTGGCGTATTATCGCCGTTTTCGTCCGCAAAGAGCGCATAGGCGGCGGCATAGTCGCCCGCTTGTATATGCGAAAGCGCCATGGGCACGAGATCGTCCTCCGCTTTCACAACGTCCTGCACAAAAGGCATCGGTTCGCCCGGCTCCCCGCTTTGTTCTTCCATCCCCAACACCGCGGGAGACAGCCTTTCGCCTACCCCCGTGCCGCTTTTATCCACCAAGAGCAGCACGCGCATATCGTCGTTATAGCCGGTAAGCGTATTGACCAGCGAATATAGGGCAAGCCTGCGATCCGCCAGCGCGGATTGCTCCGCCTTTTGCACCAGCGCGTCGTATTCCGTCTGCGTATACCGCTTTTGCTCCCACGCGTTTTCCAATTCGTTCAGCGTGCGGCGCAGGGCGCTTTCATCCATAAACTCCTTGGAGAGCGTGACATAGAGAATCCCGTCGTCCATCGTGATGTCCACGATGGAGGTTCCCGCCGGGAAAAGCCCGTTCAAGCCGCCGAAGGCCTGCGCGCCCTCCAAGAGCATGTTGACGATGGCGTGCTCGGCACGCTCGTTTGCATGCACCTCGACAGCGCGCGTCATCCCGTATAAGTAAGGCTCGCGCAGCAGCTGATAATAACAGGTCACGTCGATGTTCTTCGCCACGCCCGCTTGGGGGTCGAGCGCGGGCAGGTCGCTACGAATCTCATCCTCGCGGATGTTGGGGTTCATGCAGCCGCTCAAAAGCAGCATGCACAAAAGGATGCAGCATGCTCCCATAAGGCGTTTCCTCATGACTGTGCGCCCCCTTTCCCCAGCGGCAGACGCACCGTAAACACGCTGCCCTCGTCCAATCCGCTTTGTACGCTGATCGTCCCGCCGTGACGCTCCACAATCTCCTTAACGATGGATAAGCCTAAGCCCGTCCCGCCCGTGCTGCGGGAGCGCGCCTTATCCACGCGGTAAAACCTCTCAAAGAGCTTGGGTATCGCTTCCTCCGGCACGCCGATGCCCGTATCCGCAACGCTGAATT
>JAQVRG010000209.1 GCA_028701165.1 Eubacteriales bacterium
GGGTGCGCACAATGTGGAAAACGCTTTGTGCGCAGCGGCGCTTGCCATGTGCATGGGACTGGACGCGGCTTCCGTTTGTGAAGGGCTTCGCGCCTTTGAAGGCGTAGAGCATCGCATCGAATTTGTGCGCGAAAAGGACGGGGTGCGCTACATCAACGATTCCAAAGGAACGAACCCGGATTCTACCATCAAGGCGGTGCAGGCGATGGATCGCCCGACGATCCTTTTGCTGGGGGTGGGGAACTACGATAAAAAGAGCGATTTCACGCCGCTTTTTAAAGTCTTTGGCGACACCGTCAGAGGCGTTGTGGCGTCAGGCTGCAATATCCCGGCCATACAGAAGGCGGCGGCAGAAACCGGCTTTGCCAACCTGCGTCTCTGCGACGACGATCTTTCCCATATGGTGGACATGGCGACTAAGATGGCCGCGCCCGGTTATGCGGTGCTGCTTTCGCCGGCGGCGGCGAGCTGGGGCGTATACGAAAATTTTGAGGAGCGCGGGCGCATTTTTAAGACGATTATAAACGGCTTGTAGGATGGGAGACGAATCATGGAGACGGTGGAAAAAAACAGAAGCAGCCAAATGGATTTCGCGCTTTTTGCGGCGATATTGCTTCTGTGCGCCTTTGGTCTTGTTATGGTTTTTTCATCGAGCTATTACTATGCGCAATCCAAATTCAGCGACGGGCTTTACTATCTGCGCAGCCAAAGCACCTTTCTTGCGGCGGGCGTGATCGCGCTGCTCGTTATCTCCCGTATCGATTATCATCTTTGGGATCATCTGCGGCTGCCCTTTTTGGTTGCGACCATGGTGATGATGGCGGCGGTGGTGGTTTGGGGCGTGGAGAGAAACGGCGCTAAGCGCTGGCTGGATATATTCGGTATCGTCTCCTTTCAGCCCTCCGAGCTTGCCAAATTCGCGCTGGTGCTGTATATGTCCGCTTTTATGGCACGCTTTCCGGAACGCATGAAAAGCTTTGTCAACGGCACGGTGCCCATGCTTGTGATCGTGGGCATTATGTGCCTGCTGGTGCTGCTGCAAAAAAACATGTCCATGATGGTCATCGTGCTCTTTACGGGCATTCTTATGCTCTACGTCGGCGGCGTTCCCATGAAACATCTGCTGCTGATGGGCGTTTGCGCCGTACCCATCCTGTTTTTGGTCGCTTATATGGAGGAGTATCGCATGATGCGCCTCAAAATATTTATGGATCCGTGGCAGGATGAGCTTGGAGCTGGGTATCAGCTGATCCAGTCCCTGTACGCCTTCGGCTCGGGCGGCTTGTTCGGACAGGGGTTGAATTTTTCCCGTCAGAAGCTGTTGTTTTTGACCTATGGCGAAAGCGACTTTATCTTTGCCATTATTGGGGAGGAGCTGGGCTTGATCGGCTGCGCCGCCGTGATACTCGCGTATGCTTTTATCACCTATCGCGGTATAATGATTGCGCTTAAATGCAAGGATCGCTTCGGCAGCCTGCTTGCAGCGGGGATCACCAGCGTCATAGCAATGCAGGCGGCGGTGAACATCGGGGTCGCCACAAGCTCCATTCCAACTACGGGTCAAACGCTGCCCTTTGTTAGCGCGGGCGGTACGTCATTGTTTATTTTTCTCTGCGCTTCGGGCATCTTATTGAATATTTCCAAGAATATGGAAGAGACATAGAACAACGCGCCGCCTCCCCGCATAGAATGGAAAGTGAGGTAAACGGGGGAGGATTTTCATGGCGAGTTTGATCGTGACGGGCGGCTATCCGCTTTCTGGAACCCTAAGATTATCCGGCGCCAAAAACGCCGCGCTGCCTATTTTGGCAGCAAGCTTGCTTGGCGAGCACAGCACGCTTGCGGATTGCCCGCATATTTTGGATGTGAGCAATATGCTGGACATTCTTTCCGCCATTGGCGTCAAGAGCCGCTGGAACGGAGAGGAATTATCCCTTGACGCTACGGGTGCGCATAGCTGCGTGATGCCCCAAAAGCTATCCAAGGAGCTGCGTTCGTCCATTTTTATGCTGGGGCCGCTGCTTGCCCGCTTCGGATGCGCCGTATGCACATATCCGGGCGGCTGCGAGATCGGGCATCGTCCTATCGATCTGCACCTGCGGGGCTTATCCATGCTGGGCGTGCAGATACGCGAGGAATACGGCCAGATCGTATGCGACGGTCAGAATATGCACGCCGCGGAGATCCATTTGGATTATCCCAGCGTGGGTGCTACGGAGAACATCATGATGGCGGCGGTGCGCTTAAAAGGCGAGACCGTCATACACAATGCCGCGCGGGAACCGGAGATCGAGGACCTCCAGCGCTATTTGTGCCTGCTGGGCTACGAGGTATCGGGCGCGGGGGATTCCACGATTTCTATCCATGGCCGGGATCTATGGAAAACGGATGTTTATCATGCCATTATGCCGGATCGTATCGTGGCGGGAACGCTGCTTTGCGCAGCTGCGATCACAGGCGGCGAGCTAACGCTGACAAACGCGAGACCCCAGCACTTAAGCGCGATCCTTTCCAAACTGCGCGAGGCGGGATGCTTGGCCATATGCTCCCGCAACAGGATATTTTTATCGGCGCCGGAAAAGCTGGGGGAGATCAAATTGATCGAAACCCTGCCGTATCCCGGCTTTCCAACGGATATGCAGGCGCAGTTTTTCGCGCTGTGCACACTGTGCGACGGCACGTGCGTGATCGTGGAGAACGTGTTTGAAAACCGTTTTAAGCATGGTGCGGAGCTTTTACGGATGGGCGCCGCATTTACCCAAAGAGACCGAACGATCGTCATCCGCGGCGTGCCGGCGTTATCCGGCACGACGGTAACGGCGCATGACCTGCGCGGCGGAGCGGCGCTGGTGCTGGCGGGCTTGGCGGCGAAGGGAAAGACCCGCGTATTGCAGGCGCAGTTTATCGACAGGGGCTATGATTCGCTGGAAGGCATGCTCCAAAGCCTTGGCGCGCATATACAACGAGAGGAAGACTAGGAAAGCGGCGCACAAAAGATACGATGCGAAGAAACGGAAGGTCAAGAAACAACAGGCAGATATGGACGGCTCCCGCCGAAACGCCGATACAGGACGCGGGGGTGATTGATCTTTTTGCGCCGGACGATGAAACCGAGCTTCCTCCGCCCGATATGACGGAGAGCATGTTCGCCGACGTTTCAGAGGAGACCGCGTTGCCTTTCGATACGGTAGCGCAAGCGCAGGAAACGCAGACGGACGGCGAAAACGCGGACGGCGGGTTTACGTTGGATGAAGCGCTTGCGCAGGAACTGCTCTCGCCTGAGGAACAGGCTGCGGAAAGGAAACGGACAAAGGCAAGAGCGCGCGGTTTGGCTGCATGCTGCTTGGCGCTTCTGCTGATTGCTTTCGTCGCTTTTCTGTGGTTTGCGTTTCGCGTGGAAAACATCACGGTAGAGGGCAACGAGCAGATGCAGGCTGAAGCCGTGATCGAGAAATCGGGCGTCAAGAAGGGCGTTCATATGCTGGCTTTACGCACGCGCGCGGCTGAGGAGTCGTTACGCATGGATCCTTATATCGCCACGGCGGAGGTGAGGCGGCAATACCCCAATGCAGTGCTGATCTCCATTCGAGAAAGAAAGGAAGCGGCGGTTATCGTCGGTATGAATTCCGTTGCGATCATTGATGGGGATGGTTATGTGCTCAGCATCGGCGAGCGGGAGAGTTATGCGGGACTCGTCAAAATTTACGGCGCGGGCTCGTCCGGC
>JAQVRG010000012.1:0-6384 GCA_028701165.1 Eubacteriales bacterium
GGTCCTTAAAACGGGAGCTTAAAGCCCCTTTTGCCCTTCTTGAGCTTGCCGCCCGTCATCTGCTTCATCATCTTGCGCGAGGCTTCAAATTGATTGAGCAGGCGGTTGACCTCCTGAATGCTCGTGCCGCTACCGCGTGCAATGCGTTTTCTGCGGCTGGCGTTTAAAATATCCGGCTTCGCGCGCTCGCGCGGCGTCATAGAGCGGATGATGGCGAACGTCCGCGCGGTCTGCTTTTCGTCGATCTCCAAGCTGCCCGCCTTTTGCGCGTCCATACCCGGCAGCATGGCAAGCAGATCCTGCATGGAGCCCATGCTCTGCATCTGCTCGTATTGCGCCATGAAATCCTCCAGCGTAAAGCTGTCGGACTTGATCTTGCCCGCAAGCTCCATCGCCTTTTTCTCATCGAAGGCGGTCTGCGCCTTTTCGATCAGCGTAAGCACGTCGCCCATACCCAATATGCGGGAAGCCATGCGATCCGGATGGAAGGGTTCGATATCCGAAAGCTTTTCGCCAACGCCCGCAAACTTCACGGGCTTGCCCGTTACAGCCTTCGCCGAAAGCGCCGCGCCGCCGCGCGTATCGCCGTCCAGCTTGGTGATCACGATGCCGGTGATCTCCAGCGCTTCGTTGAAAGCCTTTGCCACGTTCACGGCGTCCTGTCCCGTCATAGCGTCCACAACCAGCAGGATTTCCGCGGGCTGCACAGCGTTTTTGATCTCTGTGATCTCCCGCATCATATCCGCGTCGATATGCAGCCGTCCCGCCGTATCGATGATGACCAAATCCTTCAGATTCCGCCGCGCGTACTCGATGGAAAGCTTCGCCGTCTCCACCGGATCTGCCGTGCCGCGTTCAAACACCGGAACGCCCGCCTTCTCGCCCACCACCTGCAGCTGCGTAATGGCGGCCGGCCGGTAAACGTCGCAGGCTACCAGCAAGGGAGACTTGCCGTACTGCTTGGCAAGATGCGCCGCGAGCTTCGCGGCCATCGTGGTTTTACCGGCGCCCTGCAAACCCGCGAGCAGGATCACGGCGGGCGACTGGGAGCCAAAGGATACTTTGGCGTTTGCGCCGCCCATAAGCGCCGTCATTTCCTCGCTGACGATTTTAACGACCTGTTGGGAGGGCGTAAGGCTTTCAAGCACCTCGCTGCCCACGGCGCGCGCCGTCACATCGTTGATAAAGCTCTTGACGACGGTAAAGCTGACGTCGGCCTCCAGCAGCGCGAGCTTGACCTCGCGCATGGCTTCCTTCACGTCCTTCTCGTTGAGCTTACCCTTGCCGGACAGCTTCTTGAACACGCTTTGCAGTTTTCCGGAAAGCCCCTCAAACGCCATGACCGCCCTCGCTTATCTCAATCAACGCGTCGAGCCTTTCGCCTATCCGATCCGCATCCAAGCCCGATAGTTCCTTACGCAAGGCATGCAGGCCGCGATTGAGCGACAGCAGACCCAGCTTGTTTTCCATAGCATAAAGCTGCGCTTCGCCGCGCAGCAGCGCATCGCGCACGCCCTGCCTCGATATGCCTTCCATCTGCGCGATCTCGGCGAGGGAACAATCCTCGTTGGCGGTTTGCTCCAGCACCGTACGCTGGCGCTGCGTTAAAAACGCGCCGTAAAGATCCAAAAGACAGCCAAGCTCAACGTGCTTTTCCATGCCAGTTCTCCGTTGGTGTAAAGGTTAACAGCTTTACACGCTCGTTCTATTATATGCGTTCAAATAAAAAAGTCAAGCTGAATTTACGCTTGACGATGAAACGGCAAACTACGTCCGTCGCCGCCGCGCTACATCAGCGGCGAAAATAAACGCAGTATCTCCTGCCAAACCCTGCCCGGAAGGCTTCGCGCGCAATCCGCCTCCGTCACGGGCCTGCAAAGCTCCAACGTGGTGAGATAGTCGTTTTGCGCATCCGCGATCGCCGCGCAGCCATAGAGCACGACACCGCACTCGAAATGCTGATAAAGGCTTCTGTAGTCCAAATTGCTCGAGCCTACCACTGCAATCCTGTCGTCGCTTATGCAAATCTTCGCGTGCATGAAGCCCGGCGTGTATTCATAAACCTTTACCCCCGCCTTTAGAAGCTGCCTATAAAACGAACGTGTGGTTTGATGCACCAGCGGGTGATCCGGTATATGCGGCACGATCACGCGCACATCCACCCCCGCCTTTGCCGCCATCGACAAGGCGCGAAGCATCGTATCGTCCACGATCAGATACGGGGTTTCAATATAAACGTAGGAACGGGCGCTTTGAATCACATGCAAATACAGGTTTTCGCCTACGCGTTCCTCCAAAAGCGGATTGTCCGCATAGGGCTGCACATAGCCGTCCGACGGTACGGCGCAGGGCGCGTCCTGCCACGGGCAAAGGCTGTTGATCTCCTCGGGCGCCGCGTCGCCCCGGCAGATTTGCAGGCTGATCAGCGTAAGGCACCACGCGGCCTCGCCGCGTACGCAAAGCATCGCGTCCTTCCAATGGCCGTGCTTCGCGTAGGCGTTGATATATTCGTCCGCCAAATTGCAGCCGCCTGTAAAGGCAACCTTGCCGTCGATCGATATGATTTTCCTGTGATCCCGCTGGTTTTGCGTAACGGCCAAAATAGGCCGGAAGGGATTGAAAACCTGCGCTTTGATGCCGTATTGCGCAAGCGTCTTGCAGTAATCGCGGGGCAGCGTTAAAAAGCAGCCGGCATCGTCGTAAACGATCTGCACATCCACGCCCGCTGCCGCCTTCCGCTTGAGAATGTCAAGCACGCTGTTCCACATCACGCCCTCTTCGATGATGAACATTTCGATGTGAATATAACGCTCCGCCTTCTCAAGCTCCGCAAGCAGCGCCGCAAAGAAGGCTTCGCCGGGGGACAGGTAGACGCATTCGCTGTGCGCGTACACGGGAAGATGACAATGCCCTTCCAGATAGCGCATCAAGGGGAGATAGGCGTACCCCTCCTCCTCCAGCACAGGGAGTACGGACAGATCCGGAAAAAAGAACGGCGCGAAGGTCTCCTCGGATCGGCCGACCATCCTGCGAAGACTTTTCTTGCCATACTGAAAGGTATAAAAAAGGTAAAACAACCCACCAAAGACGGGAACGATCAAAATCAAGAACACCCACGAAAGCTTCGCCGTAGGATCTCCGTCCTTCCCCACGATGTAGAGCGCGACAAAAACGCTGACAACGGAAAGCGTATCACGAATGATCTCCGAAACGTCCGAAGTGCTAAGGAGAAAATAAACGATGGCGCCTATTTGCAGCAGCAGCAGCAAAATAATGCGCACACGCTTGCGCACGAGAGTTCTGCGCCATGCTTCCTTCGTTTTGGGCAAATTGTGCTTCTCTTTGCTTTCCATCTTATTATTGTACGCAAAAAGCGCCCGTCTTGCAAGCGTAGCACGCAGCAAGGCGGCAAAAACCAGTTATTATATTGTCACCCCTGTTCCGCTATTTGGTTGACGATCTGTGTACGGCATGTTACAGTATGAAAAGCAAAAAGAAAGTCGGTTTTTAGTCTATGAAGCTGCAAACAAAAGACATGCTGCGCATCGCCCTGTTTTCCGCGCTGATCGTGCTGTGTACCTATATCTCGATTCCCGCCGCCGTTCCCTTCACCATGCAGACCTTTGCCGTTTTTCTGGCGCTCGCGGTTCTCGGCGGCAAAAACGGCTCGATCGCCATCGTCGTTTATATCCTGCTGGGCGCCGTCGGCCTGCCGGTGTTCGCCGGCGGCAAGGGCGGTATATTCGCGCTGATCGGGCCTACAGGCGGCTATCTTACCGGCTTTATCCTGATGGGATTGTGTTTCCGCTTGATTACGAATAGGCTCGGCACCGGTACCCTCCCGATCGTGCTCGCGCTGCTTGCAGGACTTCTCCTCTGCTATGCCTACGGCACGGTTTGGTTTGTAATGCTCTATGTTCGCGCGGCCAAGCCCATCACCTTGGGTGCGGCGCTTGGCATGTGCGTGCTGCCCTTTCTGCTGCCCGACGCGCTCAAGCTGACGCTTGCTATGGTACTGGCCAAGCGGCTCAAACCACTCGTAAAGTAATTTCGCCGCTGCGAAGCGTATGTTCGCCGTCGGCGTCGCGCACGACAAGCCCGCCCGCGTCGTCGATATCCACCGCTACGGCTTCCTTTGTCACGCCGTTTTCGGTATATGTGACCGCCTTGCCAAGCACCATGGAATGGGCTTTATAATCGACGATATAGCGCCGATCGTCAAGATGCGCGCAAGCGTAAAGCAGCTCGTCGGTGACGGCGGCGGCGATCCGATCCCGCGTTACCTCGTGCGGGAACAGGGACGCCGCGCGCATGGACACCTCCGCCGGAAAGTCCGTCGTGCTGACGTTAAGCCCGATCCCCACGATCACGCTCTGCGCGCTGCCCGTTTCGAAATTGGATACAGCCTCCGTCAATATGCCGCATATTTTTTTATCACCCAGGTAGATATCGTTGACCCATTTGATCGAAAGCGTTTTATCCGTCAGCGCCTCCACAGCCCGCACGACCGCCACGGATGCGGCCGTCGTGATGTGTACGGCGTCCGCAAGCTGGCACTCCAGAGGAACGATCAGCGTCATATACAAGCCTGTGCCCTTAGGCGAATAGAACGAACGCCCCATACGGCCGCGTCCGCCGGTCTGCTCTTCGGCAAGCAGCAGCGCCGCATGGTCAAGGCCGCCCGCAAGCAGGCGCTTTGCCTCGTTGTTGGTCGAATCGACGATCGGGTAGACGCGCACGTCCAAATCCTTGTTTGCATCGCCAAGGTGCGCCGTCACATTCTGCGCAAGCAGCACGTCGCTGTCTTGCGCGAGCCGGTAGCCGCGATTTGTCGCCGATTCGATCCTGTGTCCGTCCTCTTGTAGCTTATGGATCGCCTTCCACACCGCGTTGCGCGAAATACCCAGCGTCAGCGCAAGCTTCTGCCCCGACACGTCCGCACCGCGATTTTCTTCAAGCACCCGTAATATATCGTCTTTTTTGCTTCTATCCATGCTGCCGTCTCCGCGGCGCGTTCCCGGCTATGCTTTGCGCATATCGACCGCGCCGCAATCCCTACAGGTCACCGTCACATACGAGCCGTTCTGTTCCACGGCGACGTTGGTCGATTTGCAGTTGAAGCAGTACGCCTTAAAAGCGTCGGCCTTGGAAATGTCCACCACCACGGCGCCGCCGGCAACGTTTTCTAAATCCCGTTCGCTGATGCTGTTGTTCTGATGCTCCATGTTTCTCCTCCTTCATTTCCCGCGCATGACCGCGCAGACCTCTCTATGTTTTGATACGCGCACGCGCGCCGCCTGTTAGGCGCTAATCCGCCGTATCCAACCGTTGCCGCGCCACCAGCCGCGCGAAATGCCCATCCATGCCGATCAGTTGCGCATAGGCGCCGTCCTCCGCGATCTTGCCGTCCTCAAGCACGATGATGCGATCGCAATGCTGTATCGTGGAAAGGCGGTGCGCGATCACGATGCGCGTGCATTTCAGACTGTCCAAAGAATCCGATACAATACGCTGCGTAATATTGTCAAGCGCGCTGGTCGCCTCGTCAAACATCAGTACCTTGGGATTGGGCGCTATGGCGCGCGCGATCATGAGGCGCTGCCTTTGGCCGCCGGATATGCCGCCGCTCCCCTCCGAAATGATGGTGTGCATTCCCATGGGCATGCGCCGGATATCCTCCGCGATACCCGCCATTTCCGCCGCGCGCCACGCATCGTCCAGCGTAAGCCAGGGTGCTGAAATGACGATGTTGGAAAAAATATCGCCCTGAAACAGCTTCCCGTTTTGCATCACTACGCCGATATTGCGGCGCAGGGAGCGCAGATCCACATCCGCTATGTCCTTGCCGTCATAATATACGGTGCCCTTTTGCGGCTTTTCAAAGCCCAGCAGCAGGCGCATCAGCGTGGATTTGCCGCAGCCGGTACGCCCCACGACGGCAACATACTGCCCCGGCCGTATCGTAAGCGAAAAGTCATCCAGCACCAGCGGCATATCCTCCGTATAGCGGAAGGACACATGGCTCACCTCAACGCCGCCGCCAATGCGCGTAAGCACCTTCTTGCCGTCCGCTACCTCCGGCACGGTTTGCAGGATCGGCTCCAACAGATGCAGCACCGAGCGGATGTTGGCTACGCTTAGCGCCATGCCCGCCAAAGCGGAAAAAGCGGCGCTGAGCATACCGTAGGCAGTGTTGAACGCCATGTAATCCGCCACGGATATGCGGCTTCGGGCGGCGCAGTAATACAGCACGATGGTTCCGGCCAGCGTGACCGCGGTAATAAGGCTCGCGTTGATCTTCAGCACAAAGGGCGGGTCATAGGCGATCGAGGCAAGCTCCTTGTAGGCGCGCGCCCATTTGGTGAAGGCGCGTCGCTCCGCGCC
>JAQVRG010000012.1:6394-14856 GCA_028701165.1 Eubacteriales bacterium
TTGATCTTAGACACCCCGGAAAAAAGTGCGAACACAAGGCCGTCCTGCTTTGCCGTAAGCTCTATGCGGCGTTTGGACAGTTTGAGCTGCACCAAGGTCGTGATGATCGATACGACCAGCGTCACGGCGATCACGGTCATCGCGGGCAGTACGAGCGCCGAAGCAAAGCGCGCGATCTGCCTGATATAGAGCAACGAAAGGATGGAGGTAAGCCCCGTTGTAAAAACCGTACTGCAGAGCATAGCGCTCAAGGTGGAAAAGCTTTGCGCACGGTTTGCAAGATCGCCCGCGCTGAATTTTTTGAAGAATTCCGCTGGGAGCGAAAGCAGGCGCATCATGCCCGCCGCTTGCACGGAAACGTCTATTTTCGTCTGCACACGCGTAAGCAGCAGCGATTTTGTTATGCCCACAAGCGTCGTGCTGAGCGTTACGCCCAAGAGCATGCAGGCGACAGGCAGCAGCAGCCCGATTTTCCCACTGGGCACGACGCGGCTGAAAAGCATGTTGTTCACATACGGCAGAAACAAGCCCAAAAGCGTTACGCTAAGCGTCGCAAGCCCAAGCAGGATCATGTCGTTTGCGGATACGGTCTTTGCCATATAGCGCAGCAGATCCTTAGCCGTCAGCTTCTTAAGCGGAAGCGGGCGATAGAAGCAGATGGCTTCCTCGGCAAGCAGCGCCGCCGTCTTTTTCGTAACATAAACGTATTGCCCCATGCCGTAATGGAAGAAGCGATACCCGCGCACCGTTGGGAGCAGCGCCACAGGGTCGCCCTGCCGCAGCCTCCCCAGCATCGGCCCCACGGCGTCCTCGTACCACGCGCCGGAAAGCTTCACGACGCGCCGCATGATACCCGTCGGACGAAGCTGATATTCCAGTTGGTCGTTGATATCCTCTATCCCCTCCGGCGGCTCCTCCGCCTTCACATGGAAATAGGCGAGTATATCCTCGATCGCGTCCTTCGCCTTTCGGCGTTCATCCGCGCTTGCGCGGCGCGCGCTCCGTTTCCCCATGACCACGCCGGAAAGCTCCGTAAAGGTCTGGGAAAAATCCAGTTCATCTTCCCGGAGGCGTTGCTTGATTTGTTCGTCGAACCAGCCCATTTTCTTTCCGCCTCCTATTCGTTGGTGATGAGCTGCGTATACAGCCCGCCTTTTGCATACAACTCGTCATGCGTGCCGCGCTCTATCACCTTGCCGTGGTCGAGTACGATGATCTCGTCGCAATCGCGGATGGTGGAGAGCCTGTGCGCCACAACGATGCAGGATATGGCTCGTTCGCGTATGGCGGTGACCACATCGTACTCTGTCTGCGCGTCCAAGGCGCTCGTAGCCTCGTCCATAATGATGATGGTCGGGTCCTGCGCCAGCACGCGCGCGATCTCCATGCGCTGGCGCTGCCCGCCGGAAAAGTCCTTGCCGCCCTCCATGATCTTGTAGGAATAGCCGCCGTCGCGCTGCATGATGTCGTCGTGAATCTGCGCGTCGCGCGCGGCGAGTATCATTTCAAAATCCGCGATGGAATTGTCCCACATCTTGATGTTGTTGCGTATGCTATCCTCAAACAGGATGATATCCTGATCCACCACCGCCAAAGAGCCCGTGAAAACGGCGCGCGGTATCGCCGCCATGGGCTTGCCGTCAAAGAGGATCTCGCCCGACCACGGCTTATATAAGCCGGATATCAGCTTTGACAGCGTAGATTTGCCGCAGCCCGACGCGCCCACGAAGGCCACGCGCGCACCGGGGCGCATTTGCAGGCTGAAGTTCTCGATCAGCGGCTCGCCAAGCTTCGCGTAGCCAAAGGTAACGTTCCGCATTTCCAAGCCGCCGCTTAGCTTCTTGTATTCCCCATCCTCGCCGTTCTCCTCCGCATCCTCGCGGTATTCCACATCCGGCTCGTACCGCATCACATCCTCGATGCGCTCCATATTGGTGCGCATTTCCTGCAAGCTTTGTCCGGCATATAAAAGGGAGGCCGCCGGCGCCATGAAGGACATCATAAAGCCTTGGAAGGCAAGGATCATGCCTACCGTGAAATCCCCGCGCATGACCATCAGCACGCCTAGAAGCAGCACGGCCATGTTGACGACCGTGGTAACAAGGCCCGGCAGCGCGCCTAAATATTGATTCAATTTCGCAAAACGGACGGTTTGTGTGTTCACCGACGCCTGATAGCCCGCCCAGCGCTCGAAGTAGCCGTTCTCCGCGCCGCTTGCCTTGATGGTCTCGATCATCTCCACGCCGGAAACGGTGGAGGACGCAAGCTTGCCGCGATCCCGCATCTGCACGCGCATCAAGTTGATGCGCTTTGCGGCGATCACGCGTGTAAGAAAAAGGTTGATCAGCACCGACGCGACGCCCAGCGCGGCAAGCATCGCGCTGTAGCGGAACATGATCACAAGATAGAACACCAGCGCGCAGAAATCGAAGAAAAGCGGCGCAAGCTCCGTAATCAACGACGCGGCGATCCCCTCGTTCGTGGTTTGCCGCTGCGCGATATCGCCCGCCATGCGCTGGGAGAAAAACTCCACGGGCAGGCGAAGCACATGCCATATAAATTCCGCATTCGCTACGATCGCCAGCTTACCTTGTATCTTGAGCATATAGATATTGTTCAAAAAAGAGATGACGATCTCGATGAGCGCCACCGCCGCCATGATCCCCACCAGAGGATACAGCCAGCCCGGGTTCTGCCCGCCGAGGATACGGTCGATAAACACGCGGGAAAACACGGGGTTGACGACCGCTGTAACGGTTGTGATCAGCTCGGTAAGCACGATGAAAATAAAAGGCGCGAGCGTTCCCTTTAGGCGTTTCTTCGCAAAAGCGAGCACGCTTTGCGGTTTGCCGCCCTTTTCAAAGCCCTCGTCCGGCGAGAACATCATGCACACGCCCGTAAACGCCTTATCGAACTCCTCCATGGAGACCTGTACCACGCCGCGCGCGGGATCGTTGAGAACGGCCTTACCCTTATGAAAACCGTCCAGCACGACAAAGTGATTGAAATTCCAGTGGATGATGCAGGGAAAAACGGCGTGCTTTCGCACATCCTCCACGTCCAGCTTATAGCCGTCCGCCTTCATACCGTAATTCCGCGCGGCGCGCAGCATATTCTTGGCGCTGGAGCCGTCCCGCGAAACGCCGCAGTCGGCGCGCACCTGCTCAAGCGGCAGCCATTTTCCATGATACGCGAGGATCATGGTCAGACACGCCGCGCCGCATTCCAGCGCTTCCATCTGCATTACGACGGGTACCTTTACATACTCTTTCGCCATAACCGCCTCAGCCGATCAAAAAGGAGATCGGCGCTACCTCATCCGATACGATCGTGAGCCGCTGCAAGCCGTCCGGCACCGCCGCGCGGATCACTACGCGGGTATTCCAATCCGAAAGGGACAGGGCGTGAATCGTATAATCATCGTCATACTGCGCGGCGGCCTCCGCATAGGAAAGAGGCATTGGCGCAACCTCTGTCACAGCGCCTGTCGCTTCTCCTACGGACACAGGCATTCCCGGCGCCACCTTCGCGGCGTCCTCGCCGGAGAGATAGCACACGATCTCGCCGTTCTTAGCCGTACCCGTAACGGTCACGGTCGTGGGCAGGCTACCCCATACGCCCCACGCAAAAAGGCCCAGCAGCAGCGCAAGCATCGCCGCAAGTATGATCCACACGCTGGGATTGGACACCTTGATGTAATCGTTGAGCTGCTCGGGCGAGGAGATTCTGTCCAAACTGGCCTTCCTAAAAATCGTATCCTGCATATCGTCGCTCCCGTTTCTCTTTCGTATCATGCGCGGGCATACACGCGCCTTTCGAGACATTTCTACATATTTATAGTATAGTGATTGCCCCACATTGTCAATATATGGTGTTTTAAATCAAAAAGAGGGATGTTTCCATCCCCCTTTTTTTGAGCAGAACCGTTATTGTGCCGCCTTGCATACGGCGTTGCAGCGCTTGCAGCGCAGGAAGACCCAAGTCGCATCCTGCCTGATGATGTAGAAATCATCATACCCGCAGCTCGGGCATGTGTAGAAGCCGCCGCTGGAGGGGCCTACGCGGATCGCATCCGGCTCGCCTTCGCCGCCGGCAATGCTCGCCAATTCCTTCTCGTCTACCGGGATCAAAACCTTCTTGTCGTCCATTTTATTCTCCTTTCAAATATGCGGTGGTGATAGGGTACAGCATCCTCTGTAACGGTTTACAGATTCGCAACGGTAAACTTGGTCTTGCAGTTTCTGCACTGCAAATTGATCTGCTGCGCATCCGCGCTGCGAATGCGGAAATTGGTGCTGCCGCAGTTGGGGCAGGCATACGCCGCGCCGTTCTCGTTTTTAATGAGGCAGCTCAGCCCCGGCGCTATCGCGTTTGGCACGATCGTATTGGAAGCCAACGGCCCTATGGGGTTGCCGAAATAATCAAAGTTGGTGGTGCCGCCCGCTACTTCGCCAAGCGTTTCTTCGCTGACTGGATTTAGCTTTTTCTCATCCATCGCTCTTGACCTCCTTGCTTTTATGTCTTTTTATACGAACTTATCCTTTGATTGTTAGAAATTCCCGTAAAATTTCATTCGGCCTTGGTAATAATAAACGCCAGCAGGCTTGCCGGTTCCTTTGTATCGTTGCGGAAGCCGTGGCTTTGCCCGTCAAAGCAAATACTAAAGTCGCCCGGCAGCGCCTTTATCGTTGTTCCGTTGTCATCCAGCGTTATTTCACCCTCAAGGAAATAGTAAGCTTCATATTCGCCCGTATGCGCATGACGGCCGATGGAACAGCCCGGCGCCACCTCAATCTTGGAAATCAAGCGCGTATGAAACAGCTTCTCATCCGGCAGAAAGCTGCCCATGACGATCGTGCCGTCGCCGCCGCGCAAATTCTCTTTTCTCTCGACCTTTCTTTCGTTCGCCCGAAGAAACATAGGTGTACTCCTTTCCGATATGCTACAAGATATAGTATTATACCATATATGCTTATACCATGGCAATGTACGAAAACGACAAAATATATGTTTTGATTTGTTTTTCCTTTTTTGAAAAAGGACTTTACAAACCAACGTGGATACTCTATAATAATCCATGCGCGAAAACGCGGGGCATTAGCTCAGTTGGTAGAGTGCCACACTGGCAGTGTGGATGTCAGGAGTTCGAGTCTCCTATGCTCCACCATAAAACAAGACAGACCTGCATGGGTCTGTTTTGTTTTATTTGTTAAAGGCATAGGAGACGAGAAGGGTACGGCCTGTCCGCAGGCAGGCGAAAAAGCGTCCTGTGGACGGTTTTTCAGTACCCCGAGCTGGCGGCGGGACTGGGGCAGTCCCGCCGGCGAGTCTCCTATGCTCCACCATAAAACAAGACAGACCTGCATGGGTCTGTTTTGTTTTATCTATGCTAAGGACCGATTTCAATCTCAGCGACTGATTCCGCGCACGGTGATATTACGCCTCCAAACGCTTCGGTGCGCTGTTTCGTTGCACAAAAAGCAAGCGTCGTTTTCTGCGTTTTCCTTTCAACCATAACGCCGCAAATTTGCATGACAGTTAAGAGATATTATACTATAATGTAGATATAAAACACGTTTGAAACAAAAGTCGACACGATAAACGCCCTTTTCATGTGCTGAAAGGGGACAAAGCTTATGCTTGCGTTTGTGAAGACGCTTTTCAAACGATCAAATCCGGCGGAAGCAAGCTGTCATGAAAGGATACACAAAATGAAGACAATAGAACAAGATCTGGCGCTCAAGCTGGTACACGAGGCAGAACGTATGTCTACGGATGAAAGGAAAGCGCTCGCCGCAGAACGTTTGAAAGCTTTAGTGGAGTATGCCAGAGAAAACTCACCCTATCTTGCAAGGCTTTATCGGGATTGTCCAAAGGATTTTGCCCTGTCCGACCTGCCCATTACACAAAAATCCGATTTGCAGGAGAACTTTGACGAATGGGTAACGGACCGCGAAGCGAACAGCGCCAAGCTGAAGCTTCATGTGGAAGCCTGCGCCCGTGAGGGAAGCTCCGCGCCGTTTTTGTCAAAGTATACCTTCGTTTCCACGTCGGGTACCACCGGCACGCCGTTTACGATTTTACGCGACGATTATCACAACAAGATCCATGGCGCGCTGATGAGCGAACGGTTTCTGAAGATCGTCGGGGCTGACGCGGTGTCCCCAAGAACGAACAGAATAGCGAGCGTCATCATGACCGACCCCCGCGTATCCTCCTACGGTTCTTTTCTGCGCTCAAAAAAAGCTGCGGGAGAATACGGGAAGAATATGCTGGCTGTTTCGATCGTGGAATCGATTCCCAATATCGTGGACGCGCTCAACGCGTATCAGCCCACGGCGCTAACAGGCTATCCTTCCATATTGGCTATGCTTGCCGACGAACAGTTGGCCGGACGCCTGCGGATACATACCGGCTATGTGCTCTGCTCGGCTGAATTATTGGATCATGCCACGTATGAAAAGCTGTGCCGCGCGTTTCAATGTCCTATATTGAACAACTACTGCATGACCGAGGGCGGCGAGGTAGCCTTCGCAAACGGTTTGTGTGAGAACCTGCATTTGAACGACGACTGGATCATTGTAGAGCCTATCGACAAAAACGGAAATCCGGCAAAGCCCGGCGCGCTCTCTGAAGCGATACTGGTAAGCGATCTTAGCAACTATATCTGCCCCATCATACGGTACAAGATGTCCGATTGCGTCATGATCGAGCCGGACCGTGCCTGCACATGCGGCAGCAGACTGCCCATATTGAAAATATCCGGACGGGAGATGCCGCCTCTTCTGTTGTGCGGAAGAACGATGTCGCCGTCAGCGCTTGACGCCACCCTCGAAAAAGCGCCCGAGATGCTTAAGTTCCAGATCGCCCGCGTCAGCGAGGATGCTTTGGAGATTCGTCTTTATACAAAGGACAGCGCGTCCTTTGCGCGCGCGAAAGCCTGGATGGAGGAGCACACACGCGAAACGCTTCAACGATCGGGTTTTTCGGACGTAAAGTTCAGCGTCGTTGCATGGCAGCCCGTAAACGATCCCAAATGCGGCAAGTTCAAGGTGGTTGTTGACGAGGTAAAGTAAATATGAATACGCGAAACGCACTGCTGCTCAACCGTAAATTCCGCGAATTTCTTCTGCCGACGATACTGACCTCCACAGCGGTGTCGTTGGCCTCCATTGTGGACGGCATCATCGTGGGCGGCCTGCTCGGCGAGCGGGCGTTGGCCGCCGTCGGGCTTTCCGCGCCGGCGGTTCTCGCGCTCAACATGCTCTTCTATCTGTTCGCGGTCGGCGGAATCGCCGCCTCCTCACGGGCAAAGGGCGCAAGGGACACAGATAGCGCCGACCGCTATTTCACACTCTGCATCCTATGGGGCACTCTGCTCTCGGCGGCATACGCGCTCGCCGTCAGTACTTTCTCCGCACAGATTTCGACGCTGCTTTCACCGGCTGACGCCGATCTTGCTGAACAGGTGCGGCAGTATATTGCCCCGGTGGTGTGGACCGCTCCTTTTTTGGCGTTTTCGCTTACCGTCGCCCAATTCTGGAAAAGCGACGGAAATCCCAAGGCAGCTACGCTGGTCGTACTGATTGCAAACGGCGTCAACCTGCTGTTGGACTATGTGCTAATTCGTTTCTTAGGCACGGGCATCATGGGCGCGGGTCTGTCTACGACGCTTGGCTATCTTGCAGGCGCGTTGGCGACGCTGCCCTATTGGCGCTCCTCCAAACGCTCGTTTCACTTTGTAAAAGTGAAAGCTGTGCTGACGCATACGCTGCAAATCATCAAGGGCGGTGCGTACCGTGCGCTGCAATCGCTGAGCGCCGTTGTGCAAACGCTGGTGATCAACGCTTTGATCGTTTCCATCTACGGAAGCGTCGGCATGACCGCCATGACCGTATGCAACAACGCGCAGATGATCGCGCTGATCTTTTCCGGCGGCATAACCGAAACGCTCCTGCCCATCCTCAGCACGCTCAGCGGTGAAAAAGATTCCTTCGGCATCCGTGCCGCGCTTAAGACGGCGATTTGGGCACTGCTTGGCGCCGTGCTTTGCATTACGGCCTTCTTCATCGCCGCCCCCGGCGCGATGGGCGCCCTGTTCCATGTAACGGGCGTGGAGGGACGCGCTGTGCTCTATCCCGCGCTGCGCTTCTTTGCGCTGAGCCTTCCCTTCTGCGCGCTCAATCAGCTGTTTCAGAATTGCTATGGAAGCACAGGGCGCGGCTGGCTGGCGACGGCTATCCCTGTGGTCGACAGCTTCGTTCTACTCATCGGCTACGCGCTGCTGTTTACAAGCGTCAACGGGCATTTGATCTGGCTCAGCTACGTTTGTGCGGAGGCGACAACTGTGCTGCTCGTCTATATCGTGAGCCGTGTTTTACGCAAGAAAGACCCAAGCCTCAGTGGACTATTCCTTCTCCCTGCGGAGAACGATCAGGACAGATGGGAAGCAACCATTCGGG
>JAQVRG010000210.1 GCA_028701165.1 Eubacteriales bacterium
TTCGTCCGACAGTCGCACGGCCTCTTCTTTGAACTGCTTGTCATATTGCCTCATCTCAAACGCCCTCCTGCTTTCTATTCTACCGCTTTTGGGCGTTCGTTGACTGCACTTTTATTGTAACGGTCCAAATGCAAGCACGCGTCGCTGACATTCGCCAAAGAAATCCCACCTTCTCCGCCACAAAAGCAGACGCCTCAAGGCGTCTGTTTTTGTGGCTTGTTGTTCAGTGGGATTTGAAGCCCGGATATGCAAAGTGTCCAGTGGTCACTTTCCCCGGGCCGGGGAGCGCCGCCGGGAGACTGCGCATCACGCCTCCTCACGCATGCCCCGACAGGCTTCCGGCATGAAATCCGTTTTCGCCTTCCGATACGCCAAATAATACGTCAGATACCCGATCAAGCTCAGCATGGTGAGAACATATAGTTCGGATGCGGCCGACGCAATCACGTAGGAGTTTTTGTCAAACACGTTCAAAACCGCAAATGCGCCGCTAATCAGAGTGAAAACCAGCAGCGCGGCGAGCAGCCCCGCGCCGTCTTGATCCTTGCGGCGGATAAAAGCCGTATAGAGACAATACGTTACAAATATCATAAACATCCCGCCGAAGCTCAGCAGTCCATGCCAAATGTTTTCTGACGTCATGGACTGCCCGTCGCTCGGCATAACTTCCATCGCGCCGAAATAGAGCACGGCGCAGGAAACGGCCATGCAGATTCTGCAAATCAGCTTCTGCGTCTTTGTTATCCCGCTGAGATTATGCGCAAGAAAGAATGCCACAAGCATGGGCAAAAACAGCACGAGCATGGCTGCAAAAATTCTGGCCGGATCGCCCGAATACCATATCATGCGCGACAGGGAGGCGAATACGGCAGTTTCATTGCTCGCAATGACGCTCCCCCAAGAGAAGATGGGAGACAGGAAGAAGGTAAAAACCGCGAGATACCGCAATCTTTTTGCCGCTTTGTCCATTCGCTTCACACCGTCATCCCGCGCTTTCTGTCGTCTTGTTGTCTGGCATCATATCACAAAGCGATGTCGAGACGCAATCGTCATACCGTCCGTGAAAACAGCGATGCGGCAGCACAATATAGCTTCCCCTCTTTCGCTTCTGTACGTCTGCCCCGTGCTCCGGGATGCATCTTCCGCCTGTGTTTGCAAAGAATTTTCTCGAATCGATGGAAACCCATGCATGCGAAGTGGTAGAATAAAAAATAGGTGTACTGCCAAGCAAGCTTATGGAGGAACGGTTTTGCATTTGCTTTCGATAAAACAGGATAACAACCGGCGGTCGGCGGATGTGGCGGCTGTCTGGATCTGCGCCGTGCTGTTCTTTCTGCTGTTTTCCTATTTGATTCCCAAGGCCTGCGACGACTGGTACTTTACCGCAAAGTATCTTCGCCGAAACGAGTATGGCGGCCTCCTTGGCGCAATATGGAACGAGTATTACGTGCTCAACGGGCGCGTCATCGGCAACGGCATCCCCATTCTGCTTGCCGGTTCGAAGCTGCTGCGCGTGCTGTTCAAGACCGCTTTTAGCTGTCTGCTGCTCTACTGCATGGGCCGCCTTTCCGGCATGGAGCGCCGCGGCGGCTTCGGCTGGGCCGCTGCTTTTCTTGCGATGATGCTCGTGCCGACGGAGCTATTGAAGCAAACCTACGCCTGGGACCCCGGCTTTATCAACTATGCGGCGTCGACGGCGCTGCTGTTTGTCTATCTATGCCTTCTTTCGCCCGTCTTTGACGACGCGCCCATACGTGATACCGGCTGGAAATGCGCACTATGCCTTCTCCTTGGTTTCGCCTCGCCGCTGTTCGTCGAGAACGTCGCGCTGCTGGCCCTCGTGCTGGGCGCCGCCGCGCTCGTTTGGCACTGCGTCCGCTTCCGCAAGCTGTCCTTTTGCACGCTCGCGTTTCTAATCGGCAGTATAGTCGGCGTCGCCATCCTTTTCCTTTCGCCAACCCGATTCGACACGCTGGAGGGCGCGAACTATTATCGTATCCCAACCAATCTCATGGAGCTGCTTGTGCGCGTCAAGGCCAACTATCAGGCGCTGTCGACGTACAGCCTTGCGGGGCAGCCGCCGCTATTGGCGCTTCTGAGCGTATCCTCGCTGGCGCTGCTTCGCTTTTCCGCGCCAACAAACCAAAAGCGGCTCCGCCTCCGGACGCCGCTTGCCGTTTGCCTCGTCGTTTCGCCGCTGTATTTCAGCCTGATGGGATACGGGTTTGATTATCTCAGCCAGCAATCCGAAGTATATCGGACCCTCTGCCGCGTGCTGGGCAGCCCGTATCCGGTGATGCTTTTCGATCTGTTGATCTATGCGCTGTATCTAATAAGCGTAACCTGCGTGCTGCTTTTCTTTGTGCAAACAAAGCGTTCGCGCTGGCTAGGGGTCGTTTGCCTTGCCGCGGCCATGGTCGCGGGCTGGCCCATGCTGTTCGTGCGGCCCATCGATTTCCGCTGCTTTTTGCCGGGAACCCTGTTTTCCATGATCGCCGCGCTGCTTCTCGTCGACGAAGCCCTATCCGCGGCAGCCGTCGCGCCCGGGAAGGAAGCGCCCGCGCTGCGCGCCTGCGTATGCGCGGCGGCCGTGCTGCTCTGCCTTGCGGATGTGGCACTGTATGCGTCCTGCCCCAAAATCGAGCGCACGCGCAAGCAGTACATCGAGCAGCAGATGGGTGTGCACGCGAGCGTCATCGTGCTGCCCGCCTTCGATTGCGAGGCGTTTTTGCAGTATCCCGACGCGCCGAACTTCCTGAAGGAAGTGTTTTATTACGACGTTCCGGGCGATCTCGAGCTGCCGTTCATTCCCTATGAGGACTGGGTGGAGGAGTTTTCACACGGACTTCCGGCGGAAGACTGAATCGGAAAGCAGAGGCCGCCGCCGCTTTTTTCTTCAATGATTCGACAGCGCCCCGCGTCCCTGCGCATAAGCCAATGCGGTCAGATCGTCGCATAGCTGTCGGCGCGTTTGTGTGGGATCGTGCGCTCTTTTTGCGCATGCGCGCGCCTTTTCTGCGTACGCGGCAAGCAGCGCGGGCTCTTTTATAAGCTGCCGCACGGCGTCGTCAATGCGGCTCGTACTGTCCACGCAAAGGGCCGCGTCCATTCTTTTGAGATACTGTAAGCCCACGCTGTCGGGCGCGGAGACCGCCAGCACCGCGCAGCCGCTCGCCAAACAATCCGGAATTTTCGAGGAAAACGAAAGCCGCGTAATGCTTCTCTGCTTCGGCCGAAACGATTCCGCATGGATGGCGACGTCACTTTCGGCATAGAGCGTTTTGAGCGTCGCAAACGGTACGGCCGCATGTAAGAAGGACGTCTTTTGATCGTTTAGCACGCGTTCCGCCCGGCGGCCCAGCGGCGCGTTCGTATAGATATCGATCCGTCCGCCATACAGGGCGCACGCTTTGGCGATACGCATCAGCGTCTCATCCCGGCCGTAATAGATGCCGCCCGCGTAGATGAAGCGCACGGGAGGCGCATGCAAAAGTCGCGGCACATCGGCCGCCTCGGGCAGCGGCACGCACTTTCGCAGCACGCGAAGCTCCCGGTGCAAGAGCGCGGCAAACGCGTCGGCCTGCTCCTGCGTCATCGTGTACAATAGCTCGTATTTCACAAGCGTTTTTCGCAGCGCCCGGCGCAAGGCAAACCGGTTCAGCCAATACAGCGGCGAAAAGCGAACCTGTTTTAGCGAATAGA
>JAQVRG010000211.1 GCA_028701165.1 Eubacteriales bacterium
CGAAAAGGATGCAAAGGAGCCCGCAAAAACCGAAGCCCCGGCCACGCCGGCGCCCGCCGCGAAAGGTGAACCGACCATCCCGCCCGGCGGCATTATGGGATAATTTTCCCGCTTTGTAAGGATTTATGGAATCCCGTCGGAATTTGTTGCTAAACCGTGAATGATATAAAGCCTTTTTGTAAACTGTGCATACTTCCCTTGTGTTTTGGGCACATATTGAATAGACTAAAAGAAAATTCCAGTAAAGGGGTGCAAATTCATGAAGCTGAAAACATCTTTTCGTGCGATGGCAACGCTAATTTGCATGGTTATGTTGCTTTCTCTTGCGGGCACTGCCTTCGCAAGTGTAAACGTAACACCTGCTTCCGGCTATGCCATCGCAACAGCTGCCGTGAATGTGCGCAGCGGTCCTGATTCCAGCTATTCCGTTCTCGGATGGCTTCAGCAGGGTTCGCTTGCGAACGTTTCCGGCGTCCTCAATACGGGTTGGATTCAGATTTCCTATGGCAACGGGTATGGCTATGTCAACTCGTCCTATATGAACATCTCGCAGATCGTCACAGGCACTACGCCCGTTCCGACTGCGGTTCCTCCCGTTGTACCCGTGCCCACGGCGGTTCCGGTTATTACCCAGCCCGTGGTCATTCCGCAGCCCGTAGTCAACGGCGTTAACCAGTACTACGTCAACGCGGCGCGCTTGAACGTGCGCAGCGGCGCCAGCAGCCACAGCAGCGTCTTGGGCGTGCTGAGCAGAGGGCAAGTCGTAACCAAGCTCGGTAAGTCCGGTAACTGGACGCAGATCCAGCTTACCAACGGCGTCGGCTATGTGTACACCAAGTACATCACGGCTTACGGCACGACTTCCGCGACAACGCCCGTGCAGCCCGTCAATCCCGGCTACACCGGCTATTCCAACTACGTCTATGCTACGACCTCGCTCAACATCCGCAGCGGCCCCGGCGAGCAGTATTCCGTTATCGGCACCGTCTATGCAAACGCCGTACTCCGCCGTCTCTCTACGAGCGGCAGCTACACGCGCATTCAGGTGTTCAACGGTTCCACCGCGTATGTGATGTCCGCTTATCTGATGGACTATACCTCCGCGGACGCGGCGTCGCGCGTGACCTATCCCTCGACCAATAACACCTTCTACAGCGATCCGTACTACGGCTACTATGGCAACTACTACGGCAACGGCTGCTATAGCGGCGGCTGCTACAGCAGTGGCTGCAACAGCGGCTGCTACGGTAATTGCTACAACTACGACGGCGTTAGGTGCCCCAACACCGCCTGTGCAAAATGCGTTCCCTCGAGCAGCGTATATTGCCCCTACTGCCGTACGACGATCCCCGCAAACGCGACCCGGTGCTATACAAGCTCTTCAAGTCGCTCCGGCTGCTCAAGCTGCAGCAATTAAACAATCCAAAGGCTTCACTTGTAAAGAGAGATCCGCAAGGGTCTCTCTTTTTATGGCGTTTCCGCACGGCATATGATATGATGACAAGAAAAACGCGAGGTTCCCCCCATGCCTGATGTGACCGTGTATTTCGCCAAGGTAAAGCCGGACGCCGTGATCCCCTCCAAGCGCGACGAGGACGCGGGCTTCGACATCTACGCTCGCTTGGACGACGACTTTCTCTGCATACCCCCCCAGCACACCGCGCTTGTGCCGACGGGGATCGCAAGCGCGTGCCCCGCAGGCTTCTATTTTCAAATCCAAGAACGCGGCTCCACAGGCTCCAAGGGGCTTGCCAAACGCTGCGGCGTGATCGACAGCGGCTATCGCGGCGAATGGTTCCTTCCGCTTACCAACGTGACGGATCATCCCCTCTATATTGCCAAGCCTAGCGCCAAAGCCGCGCTTGAAGCGAAGCACCCGGACGGCGATTATCACGCCTTTTTCACCGATAAAGCCGTCGTACAGGCGATTTTGCTGGAGCTTCCTAATGCCGTCACGCGCGAGGTAAGCTATGCAGCGCTTTGTGCCATGTCATCCGAACGCGGTGCGGGCGCGCTGGGCAGCACGGAAAAATAAGCGCATACAAAAGGAGCGCGCCTAATGGCGCGCTCCTTTTGCGTAAAACTAAAACAGAACCTTTTCGTCTATGCTTTCCACATCCTTGCAGCCTGTCATGATCATGGACTGGTAAAGCTGCGCCGTATAGGTCTTGATAAAGGTCGCAACGCCTTCCGCACCGCCGCCAAACGCGCCCCAGCAAAGGGGACGGCCTACAAGCACGCCGTCCGCGCCCAGCGCCATAAGCTTGAGCGCGTCCACGCCGGAGCGTATTGCGCCGTCTGCAAGGATCGTAAGCTTGCCGCCCACGGCATAGGCGATCTCGGGCAGCGCCTCGGCAACGCCCGGGCAGCCGTCCAGCACGCGGCCGCCGTGGTTCGATACCACGATGCAGTCTACGCCCGCCTCGGCGCACAGCACAGCCTCATCCTCCGTCATAATACCCTTGACGATGAAGGGCAGCCCCGCCTTTTCCTTGAGATATTTCAGCTCGTCCACGGTTTTGGGGGATACCGCTTGATTGTTCAGACGCATCGTCACAAGCCCCGCGCCGTCCAAATCGATGCCCACCGCCACAGCGCCCGCGGCCTTAGCCTTTTCAAAGCGCTTGACGATCTCCGCGGGATCCTTCCTCGGCTTGATGATCGCCACAAAACGCTTGACCTCGGAGGCGGCCTTCAAGCCGGCTTCAAACATATCCCAGTTCGCCGTATCGCCGATCCAGCCAAGGCTTTCGGCGTCCTCCGCGCCCTTGACGATGGATTTTACGAAATCATACTCCTCCAAGCCCTCGCCGCAGTTGAACTTCGCGCCCGTCATGGGCGCCGCCATGATGGGCGTCGCCAAGTCGCAGCCAAGAAAGCTGAACTTGGTGCTGGGGTCGTCCGTCCCGTGCACGACGCGCAGATTGATGCGCGTAAAGCGCAGCGCCTCCGCGTTCGCCGTGAAGGAGCTTCCCGTAAGCGCGCCGCCCATGCCGGGCACCTGCCCCGCGCAAGCCTTGCCGTCGCACACGGGACACATCTTGCAAAAGGCCTGCATAGGCTCCTTTGCGCTTGCTTTCAACGATTTGATATCCATGATCTTCTCCCTTTCCTTTTCTATATTCCAACGCGGCTCCCTAAAATACAGGGTAGCCCATGACATACAAGGTCATATAGCCCAGCAGCAGCGGCACGAACAAGGCCGTAAGCAATATATCGTTCTGCGGGTCGCGTGCGCGCATGGTGCAGGCGAGTATCAGCGGATAACACACGGTAAGGTAGCGCGGCGCGCTTAAAAGCCATGTAGCGCCCGTTGTAACGGCGAAATAGACAAGAAAATAGGCGACATAGCTCGGGCGCATATCCTTTGCGCCCCACAGCATCAGCAGCAGCGCGCCAAAGCAAGCCGCCACGTTGGGTATGTACAAGCCCCAGCGCATCCGCGTATCCGCACTCAATATATTCTCCGTTTGATACGCCGTGGCGGAAAAGAAATAATCCATACTCTGATCCCAATGCTCGCGCTGATAGGTCAAGAAACGGAAGGCGTCCCCCGACACGGCGGCATTGATCAAAAGATAGGCGGCAAAGCCAAGCGGAAGTATCAGTATGCAGCCGATATCACAAAGCAGCGCCTTTTTAAAATCGTCACCTTTGCGGCGGCGTTCGCAAAGATCAGCCGCCATCTCC
>JAQVRG010000212.1 GCA_028701165.1 Eubacteriales bacterium
GGTATAGCCGCTCCTCAAAGGAGGGATCGGCTGTCATTTTTGCGATGGAAAGCGTTGCAACTTCGCCGAATGTCACCATGGAGCAGCTCACGCGATTGGTAATGGCGGTTCCCAATACGAAATCCATGCTTTCGATATAGTCTGTAAGCGTCTGCGGCATCGAAATAACGCCGAGGTTGGAGAGGGTGTTTGTGATGACCTTATCGCCGAGATAGCCGTAAATGATACTGGCTACGGGGGATTTGACGAACAAGGGCACATAGCGGATGGCGTTTACCATGCGCTCTGCGGCGTTCGCCATTTCATCCATGGCCGGCTTCGCGGCTTTTTCCGAAAGCTGCGCCGTAATATCCCCTAGCAGCGCGTCCGCCTCGCGGACTTCGCTTAGCGGAAACTTGACGCCGCAGTACATGGCAAAATTGCGAAGCGTTTTCGAGGGATAAAACTTCCGCATATTTACAGGAACCTGAATGCTGATGACGCCTTCGGTTTCGTCGATCGCGTAACGGCTGGCAACGAACATGCGGGAAAGGATATAGGCGGTTACCGTAGCGTTTCGTTTCCGTGCGGCTTCCTTCAGCTTTGCGGCGTCCATCTTAAAATGAAGAAGGCGGCAGGGTCTATGCTGCGAAAGCTTTCCGCTGAGCTGAACGGCGGGGCTGTCCATAAAGCCGGAGGCGTTCGCCGTGCGCTCTACACGCGAAAACGCATTGACGGTTTCCTCCGCGTCGGGTATCTCGCTCAAATCCAAAATGCCGTCGCACTTGCAGGCGGGCGCGCCTAAAAGACGCAGGTATTCGGCTGTCAGCGTTTTTAGAAATACCATACCGCCAGTAGCGTCTGTGAGGATATGGAAAAACTCCACGCTGATACGGTTGCCGTAGTATAAAACCCGAAAAGAAGGCGAGCCGCTCTTTGAGATTTTTAGCGGTCGGCAGGGGATGTCCATTTCCGGCAGAACGAAGTATCTTTGCTTGGATGCGTCCAAATAGTGCCAAAAAAATCCTTTTTTAACAGAGGTGGAAAAACTCGGGAAACGCTTGATCACAAAGGTGAGCGCCATCTGTAAAAGCGCGGGCACTACAGCTTCTTTTAAATAGACAGAAAGGCGGAATACCGCCATCTGCCCATGCTTCATGGAAAGGGGATACACCTTGGCTGCGTCGTCCAGCGCAAACCATAATAAGGGCGGTCTTATATAAAAGCCGCCAAGATTCTCTAAACGCAGCCGATCTAAAGCATCCGTAAGCGTTACGCCGACGGACGCATAATAAACGATCGCTTTTTCAAAATCCGCGCGCATTTTGGATCGGTCACCGCGAGGCAGCGAGACACGCCCTTCAAAATCAGAAAAGAAGGACGTCAGTAGTAAAGCTTCGTCCTCGGCGAGCGTGTTCTGATAAATCTCAAATGCGGTTTCCTTCTTCTTTTTCTTCATCCGTTATCCGCTAAACGGCGAGGCTTCGCGCGCAAGCCAACAGATCCTGTATGTATTCCTTGGAGGAGTGGTCGTAGGAACTTGCTATAGCCTTACTGAAACCGATTTCATAATCCGTTTTGTCCTTTTTCGCGTTCAATACCTTTACAAGCATTTTCATGAGAAGGCGGTCGCCAAATCCCATCTTTTCGTAGTTCAAACCGCTCGGAAGATAGAAATGTGGGATCGAGGCTGCTTCTTCCTCCGAGAAATTTGCTTTCCAAACGCCGTCGATTTGCTCTGTGGCGTCTATGGGCGAAGCGCCGGTAGCAAATACGATAAGCTTGGGATGGGCATTGTTGGCAAACAGCGCCTTTACCTTCTTTATGTTGTCGATGCTGCCCGCGTGAACGCGGCCGCCGTAGATCACACAGTCGTACGCCGCGATGAAATCCGGCGTGAGGCGCGTGTGATCGAAAAGGTCATAGCCCAATTCTTCGGCGATCCATGTCGCATACGTTTTTGTAAAGCCCGTCCTCGACTTATATAATACAAGACCCTTCATAAAAACCTCCGTAGTTTACTGCTTCTGTAAGTTCATATTATAGCTGATGCAAAGAGAAAACACAACTTTCCGATGTATTTGCAAATGCCGTACGGTTCTTGCGGAGAAAGGCGAAAGGAGATACAATAAGTATTTATAAGAGCTAAGCGCATAGCGTGCGGCGCAAAAACGCTTAAAACAGCGGTAATGCGCTGTTCGGTACGAGAAACCCTATCATCATTATGAAATTCGAGGTTATCGTTATGATTGAACTGCCGGAGGCTTTAACGCTTGCAAAACAGATCGATGAAGCGCTTGTGGGTAAGGAGGTGCTGCGCGTCCTCCCGCCGACAAAGCCGCATAAGTTCTGCTGGTTCAATGGGGAAGCGGCGGATTATGAAAAGCAGCTGACCGGCAGCAGGATCGCTTCGGCGGAAGGCTTTGGCATCTATGTAGAGATAGGCTTTGACAACGGGAAAAGACTTTGCATCAACGACGGCGTGAATCCGCGCCTGCTTTGCACGGCTGAAGCGCCTAAAGACCATCAGCTGCGAATCGATTTTTCCGACGGAACGCTGCTTGCGTTTACCGTGGCGATGTATGGCGGCATTTATTTGCATGACGGCGACTATGATAACGATTATTACTTGAAAAGCCGCGCATATATTTCGCCCTTTTCGGACGCGTTTGAACAAACTTATTATGACGCGCTTGCGCGCTGCAAGCCCTCGTTGAGCGCCAAGGCGTTCATTGCAACGGAGCAGCGCTTTCCCGGCATAGGCAACGGCGTTGCGCAGGATATACTCTTTGCATCCGGCGTCCATCCCAAGCGCAAGGTAGCTACGATGAACGACGCGGAACGGAAGAAGCTGCTGGAACGCATTGTATCGGTGTTGGGCGAGATGACCGACGGAGGCGGGCGCGATACGGAAAAAGACCTCTTTGGCAACCCCGGCGGATATCATACCAAGATGTCAAAGAACGCGTTGGACGACGGATGCCCGGCCTGCGGCGGCGATATAATTAAGGAAAGCTATTTGGGCGGTTCGGTATATTACTGTCCGCACTGCCAGCCGCTCATAAAATAACGGTAAAAATGAAAGAAGGGATGATGCTTGAAACGCTGTATTGTACCGGCCGGAATCGTTAGATAAATATAATGAATACAGGAGGATGAAGTATGACGGTTCCGGAAAATAGGATCTATCCCCGTACAGGGGATACGCAGACGGTTTATTTGAAAAATGTGATCACGGATCCGAGCATTACGGTGGGCGCGTACACGATGTACAACGATTTTGTGAACGACCCCGTCTTGTTTGAAAAGAATAACGTGCTCTATCATTATCCAATTAACCACGACAAGCTTGTGATCGGCAAATTCTGTTCCATAGCCTGCGGCGCAAGGTTTCTTTTCAACAGCGCCAATCATACGCTTGGCTCGATTTCGACTTATCCGTTCCCGCTTTTTTTTGAGGAGTGGGGATTGGATAAGAAAAACGTCGCCGATTCTTGGGATAACAAAGGGGATATCATCATCGGCAACGATGTGTGGATCGGTTATGAGGCCGTCGTGATGGCGGGCGTTACAATAGGCGATGGCGCCATCATCGGCGCGCGCGCTCTTGTTACCAAGGATGTGCCGCCCTATACCATCGTTGGCGGCGTTCCCGCAAAAACGATTCG
>JAQVRG010000213.1 GCA_028701165.1 Eubacteriales bacterium
GGCGATACCGGCAAGGCGGGCAATCACGATCTGTCCTTCGTACAGGATGTGGCAAACGACCGGATCAAGATCATGTTTGGCGATATGGAGGTCGCTTCAGCGTCTACAGCCGGGATACCGGATCAAATACCGGCAAATGATCCAACGGAATACCCACTGGACTTTGTGCTTTCCGACGGCACGGACAGATCCATTGAAAAAACGGCCATCAGCTACAAAAATCCCTCCACCACCACGGCCATGGACAAAAACAAGCTCGGCGAATCCGTGTTCGGCAGGTTAAGCCGCAAGCCCAACCTGACCCTTGCCGAGCAGGGGCAGTGGTTTTTGACCCGTAACGGCACGAATGTGGAACCTATCACCTTCAGCTATACTGCCAAATCGGAGGGCGGCATTTCCGGCGACGTGATCTTCAACACCGCCCAGTACGGCAGCGTGGTCATGAATCTTGAAAGCGGCAAGGTCAACAATATGGGGCAGCTGAATACCGCGCTGCAAAACAAGACCTTTGAGGTCAATGTGCGCTCCGAGAACGTGCCGCAATACACGCCCCCGCTCGGCGTTATGGCGGGGGATCTGAAGAACCTGACCGTCAACTTCGATAACTTCGCCAATTTGACCATTGACGCGAAGGGCGCTGTGATCGCGCAGCTCAAAAACGATATGCAGATGGATATAGACGGCAAGACGGTGGAGATGAAGGCGGGCGACAAGGTGGTGCTGGGCTATGTGGCCATGGCGACCTTCAATAACCCCACGGGCTTGCAGAAGGTGGGCGACAATCTCTTTACCGTGTCCGCCAACTCCGGCGAGCCGTCCTACGGTATGCCCGGCGACGGCACAAAGGGTTCGCTTTCCCCTTCTAATTTGGAAATGTCCAACGTTGACCTCTCCGAGGAAATGGTCAACATGATCATCACCCAGAGAGGCTTCCAAGCGAACTCCCGCATCATTACCACGACGGATACGATGCTTGAGGAGCTGGTCAATCTGAAGCGCTAACAACATGAGCGTTCGCCCGGGCGCGTAAGCGTCCGGGCGGAACGTTAGGAAGGAGGCTTCCATGATATTGGTTACCACCATCAACGGCGAGGAGATGTATGTAAACGAGGATCTGATTGAAACCATACGCATCACGCCCGATACCGTACTGTTTTTAACCAACGGCAAGCGCGTGGTTGTCAAGAACGCGCCGGAAGACGTGATCGCGCGCATACAGACGTTTCGCAGAGAGGTCTACCGCGGCGCGTTCATGGTAGAGCATACCGCGCTGCCCAGAGAATAAAATGAAGTTTACCGCCGCGGCGGAAGGGGGGTCTTGACCATATCAACTATTATCGGTATGATTGCGGGCGCGGTCTGCATCGTGATCGGCATTCTGACGCAGGGGCCGCTGTCGAGCTTTTGGGATCCGGGTTCTGTTTTTATCGTGATGGGTGGTACGGCTGCCAATATGGTGATCGCGTTCCCCATGAACGTGATTATGGATACGCTGAAAGCTACGCGCTTGGCGTTTTCCAGCAAGGCGTTTGATCCTTCGGATAACATCGAGCAGATCATTGAGCTTGCGAATGTCGCCCGAAAAAACGGGCTTTTGGCATTGGAGGATATGCTGGAGTCCATAGAAAATCCGTTTCTTCGGAAGGGTATCATGCTCATTGTGGACGGCTCCAATTCCGAGCTCGTCAAAAGCGTGATGGAAAACGAGGCCGACTATATCCAAGAGCGCCATAACCGCTGTATCGGCGTGCTTTTGAACGCCTCGGCCTGCGCGCCCGCCTTCGGTATGATCGGTACGCTGATCGGCTTGATCGTGATGCTTCTGAATTTGGAGGATTCAAGCTCGCTGGGGCCTGCGATGTCCGTGGCGCTGGTTACGACATTTTACGGCTGCATATTGGCGAACCTTCTTTTTACGCCGCTGGCAAGAAAGCTGGAGGTGTTTACGGCTTATGAGGACATGCAAAACGCGATGATGATCGAGGGAATACTTTCCATTCAAGACGGCGAGCACCCCAGAATGATCCGCGACAAGTTGGAATCCTTTATATCCTCCCGTGAAAAGGGCGCGCTCGCGGAACGCATGGATAAGAAAAAGGAGAGCAGTGAAGAAAAGTAGCGCAAACGCGAAAATTATATTATAATGGAGTGAAGGAGCGCGGATGGCGAGAAGAAAGTCTGGCGGAGGTGGCTCGGGCGCAAATTGGATGGACACATACGGCGATATGGTTACGTTGCTGTTGTGTTTCTTTGTGCTATTATACTCCTTTTCCAGCATCAACCAAAACAAATGGACGGAGATCGTGATTTCCTTTACGGGCGCGCCGCCTAAGAATACCGCGATCACGGTAGATGTGGGAAACGATCCGGATTTTGCCATGGTGCAGCCCATCGCGCAGATCAACCCCAAATCCAAGGTGCTTAAGGACGAGAAGCAGTATTATGATTCCGGCGAGATAACGCCGACGAGTCAAGAAAAGCTGGATATGGGCGTGGTGACTTCGGAGGATCTTGAAAAGGTTCTAAACAGCGATATTTATAAAAGCGTGCAGCAGAGCTTTGACGGCTTGTATGACGCGCTGCAGGAATATGTGGAAACGTATGGCATCGAGGATATGCTGTATGTAGACAGAAGCGCGGACAGTATCTTTTTGCGCGTGACCTCCGGACTGCTCTTCGATTCGGGCAGCGCGCAGCTTACGCCGGAATCCATACAGATACTCGATTCGCTGCAAGGCCTTTTTGTAAGGGCGCTCGGCGCGATCGAAGGCATCAGCATAGAGGGGCATACGGATTCTGTGCCCATCAACAACGCGGCTTTTGCCGATAACCGCGAGCTTTCCTCCGAACGCGCCAACAATGTGGCGCGGTACTTTGAGCAAAAGGGCATCCCGTCGGATATGCTGCTGGGTATCGGCTACGGCGAGTATCATCCCATCGATACCAACGATACCGAGGAAGGCAAGCAGAATAACCGACGTGTGGAATTCGTATTGAAGAAAAGAGTCGTAACACTCTCTGAAGTGGAAGGGGAAAATGCGGATGGCTAAAAAGATCATTATCATTATCGTTGTGCTGCTGCTTTTGCTGGGCGCCGCCGTCGGCGCGTACTTTTTGATACGTGCGAACAAGGAAAAGGGACTCGCTATCATCTACTATTCTCCCGGCGACGCGTTCGTTACCAATATTTACGGTACGGATTATTTAGTCAAGCTGAATGTCAATTTGGCGATTCGGCTGGTCAATCAAGAGAAGATGGCGGAAATCAACAACGTGGTGCGCGACACGATTCTGCGCACCATGCGAAGCCAGCCGCAGGAAATGTTTGAAACGGCGGAAACACTACAGGAGATGGCGGATCTTATCCAAAAGAACGTCAACACGCTTTTCCCCAAGGAGAGCGCGGACGAGGAGGACGTCGTACTCCGGGTTTATTTTACGGAATTTGTGACGCAGTAAGGGCGGAAGCGCTCGAAGGGAGAAACCGGCTTGGCAAACGTACTCTCACAAAGCGAGATAGACGCGCTGCTCAATTCCCTCAATATGGGGGACATGGAAGACGGCGCGTCGAAGAAAACGGAGGGAGAACTGGATGTTCGGCCTTACGATTTTCGTACGGCCAA